>JADHRF010000037.1 GCA_016777565.1 Pelagibacteraceae bacterium | reverse complement strand
CTTTAATTGTTGTCGTAGTGGGGTATTCTACTGCAACACCACAAACTTCACCATCACCTTGGCAAGCATGTGCGTCACCAATAAAAAGTCTTGCACCTGGGCTCCTAACAGGAAGGTAGGTTACGCTTCCAGGTCCCATATCAGGAAGATCCATATTACCTCCATGATTATCAGGTGTAAGCGAGTTAATTGAATCTATTTCAGGAGAGCAACTTAAGGTGCCTATGTGAGGCTTGTAAGGTAAAGTAATTCTGTCAGACCAATACACATTTTTTTCATCTAAATTTATTTTTCTAACTATTTCAGGAAGAGGATCGTTTAGAGTTGCTGTGTAAGCCGTACCTGTTAATGCTCCAAATTCTTGAATCATACAGCAAGTTCCTAAAGGATTTTGTCCTCTTGGTACCATTTTGTCTATATAGACAGCGATAGCATCTCCTTTTTCAGCTCCTTCAATCATAATAGGTCCATTTTGAGGATTTAAAAATGGCATCTTTAATTTTTCACTAGGCTTGTCAGTTTCTTTCTGTATTTTACCTTCAAATGCATCTCTAGTTTCAACTACTACTGTATCACCCGGTTTAATATGCATAACAGGATCTGAATAAGGCCCCATAGTGTAGTGGTAGTTTCCTTGAGCTTTTTCAGTCAGGTGATGTGTTTCACCTTTTTTATCTTTACCTACTCCTCTTGACATCATTATTGAGTTTTTTAACCAGGTCATATTTTTCCTTTCTCTTTGTTAATGAGCTTCAAGGCTTAACAGGTCTCTCGCTTTTTCGACGGAGCTTAACTGTGAAGCCGTTAAAATTTTAATATTACTACCTTTGTGCACTAAAATACAATCTGATTCTAGTTGACTAATAAAAGAAATATTCTGCTCTACAACTAAAAATGCAGTGTTTAATTTTTTAGAAAGTGTTTTTAGTGTATCTGCGATAAAAGAAACAATTGATGGTTGGATTCCTTCTGAAGGCTCATCTAGTATGATAATTTCGGGATTAAAAATTAATGCTCGAGCAATAGCTAATTGTTGTTGTTGCCCTCCACTTAAAGAAGAACCGTTATCATTTCTTTTTTCTTTTAATATTGGAAAAAGGTTATAAATATTTTCTAAGTTTTTTTTTATGTCAAATTCTAATTTTTTTCTTGTAAATATAGGCAGCATAATATTTTGTTCAACGGTTAATGAACTAAAAATTTCCCTTCCTTGTGGAACGTAACCTATTCCCAGCATAGAACGTAATGAAGGGTTTAACTTAGATATATCTTTATTTTTAAAATGAATCGAGCCAACTCTTACTTCTATTAAACCCATCACAGTTTTCATTAGCGTTGTTTTTCCCATTCCATTTCTACCGGTTATAGTCAATATTTGACCTTTATTAATTACAAAAGAAAAATTATTCACAATAGTTGTTGATCCGTAACCAGAGGATACTTTCTGAATTTCTAATAAATTATTTTTGCTCATTAGCTAACTCCTAAATATATATTATTTACACCTTTGTCTGATAAAACTTCTGAAACGCTACCTTCGAAAAACATTTTACCTAAATGTAAAACAGAAACTTTGGTAGCTATTTGTTTAACAAAATCCATATCGTGACCAACAATTATAAAAGTTATGTCCTGTTCGTTTAATTTTTTAATTATTTTTCCAGTTTTTTCAGTCTCTTCAAACGATAGTCCTGCAGTAGGTTCGTCTAAAAACACAAGATCAGGCTTGGATAATGTTGCAAGAGCAATATCTAACCATTGTTTTTTTCCGTGTGAAAGATCTCCTGCTAATGTTTTTCTTTCGTTTTCCAAAGAAAAGTCATTTAATAAATTATCTAGATTAAAAGATTTCTCTCTATTATTTGCTAAAGAGAGATTTTCCATAACTGTTAATTCGGAAAAAACTGATGGGGCTTGAAATTTAACTCCCATCCCCAGTTTAATTCTTTCATGAGTTTTTAGATTTTCAATATTTTTATTTTTATATAAAATTGTTCCGTTGTTGGGGCTGTGAAAGCCGATAACAAGTTTAAAAAAAGTACTTTTACCGGCTCCATTAGGGCCAATAACAAATCTGATTTCACCTTGATCTACTGATAGAGAGACATCTTCTACGGCAGTAAAACCACCAAATTTTTTAGTTAATAATTTAGTTTCTAGGATTGTAGCCATTTAATTTTTTCAATTAATTTATTTTTTAACATCAGAATAATTCCATCTGGAAAAAATCTTGTGGTAATTACCAGTATTAAACCCATCGTAATAATTGCAAATTGAGCACCATTAATTGCTAATGTTTGCGACAACCAAACTAAAAATATACTTCCTACAAAAACTGATAAAAAATCTTTTTTCCCGCTAGCGGCAACCCAAACTACTGGTAGCGCTGCTGAAACTAGTCCCATTGATGATGGAGTAATATATCCACCCCAGTTAGTGTATAAAATTCCACTTATACCAGCCAACATTGAGGCAATAACAAATGCTATTAACTGTATGCGTTGAACATTATGACCTAGACTTGCTACTCTATCTCTGTCTTCTTTAGTTGCAAGAAAAATTAATCCTGTTTTTGAATTTTTAAATTTATATAAACCTAATAAAATAATAGCCGCAAGAAATAATATAAAATAATATTGTGTTATACCTTCAATTAAACCAAATTTTAAATCTTGAAATCCTAATGTTGGCATGCCTTGCATGCCGTTAAATCCATTTAGTCTTGCCGGTCCTATTGCATATTCAGGCCCAGCAGTTTGTTGCATAAATGTTTCAAAAACTAATGTTATGGCTAAAGTTACTATACCTATAAACACATCATAAATTCCACCGTAAAATAGAAAGTATCCTACTATTAATCCAAAAAATCCTGTTACAATTAATGCTAAAATCGGTGACCAAATACCAACACCTGCAACTCCTAAAAAGTTAATACTAATCACAGAAAAAGAATAGCCCGCTAAACCAAAAAAAGCTGTTTGTCCAAAACTTAGAACACCGCCCATTCCCCATATAACAGCTAGACCTAGAGAAATAAAACTCCAACACATGAAATAAGATATGTTGTTTAAATAATAGCTGTCTAGAAAAAGAGGAACTATTCCTAGTATCAAAAATATTATAACCGGTAATTTATTTTTTTTTATATTATTTTTCATTTCTATTTTTGTTTACTTATTAGTCCGCTAAAACCTTTGGGTAAAAATCTTATAATTATTATTACAGAAAATAATAAAGCTATAATTCCAATTGTGGCCTTATAAAAAAATGTAACAGAAGTTTGTACTGTGCTTAAAAATGCAGCTGCTGGCACTAAGCCAATAAAAGGACTAGCACCTGCTGAAACAACAGTGATGAATGCACTCACTATAAATGCTTGTCCTATGCTTGGCACAATAGTCATTGTGGGTGCATAAAGAGCGCCTGTAACTCCAGCTAACCCTGCTCCAATTGCAAACGTTATAGAGTAAATGTTGTTAACATTAACACCCATCGAAGAAGCTATTTCTGGTTTTTCAATTGTAGCTCTAGCTAATGCACCAAAGCTGGTCTTCATAAATAAAATATATAATAAAAATAATAACGAAAGTGAGAAGAATATTAAAAACACTCTATATTCAGAATAGGAATAATCACCTAATTTAAAATTCCCCATTGGTGTTTGTAGTCCTTCATAAGAAGGTCCAAAAATAACTAAAAATGATTGTGAAACTATTAAGCTTATGCCCCAGGTAGCTACAACTGAGTCTAAAGGTCTTCCATATAAGTGGCGAATAATCAATTTTTCTAATATTAAACCAAATAATATTGTTACCAGAACTCCAAAAGCCATGGCAATCGGTAAAGGTAAATGTAAAATTTTTCCTGAGACTACAGTTCCATAAGCTCCAACAGTTATAAACTCACCGTGTGCTAAATTTATAATTTTCATCATTCCAAAAATAACAGCCAATCCTATTGCGGATAATAGTAGAAATGAAAGTGCATCTCCAAATTGATAAACAATATTAAAAAGCATAATCATAAATTTAATTTCCCTAACTGACTTTTATTTAAAGAAACTTAGCGATATTTTTATATCGCTAAGTTTTAATGTTTTTCTTATTTTTTTGGCGGCTTGCTTGGTGTGTACTGAGAGTAATCAGCCTTTTCCGGTAGATTACAACCTGCTTCACCTAACCAATAAGGTTTAATATCCTTCCAGATTTTCGGTATAGTTACTTTGTGACCTTCTCCAACTTTAACCAAGAAAATTGTATGACTTCCGTGGTGACTTTTTGGATCAATTGAAACAACACCTGAAGGACCATCAAATGAAATACCAGTTTCTAAAGCGGTAATTACTTTTGGTCTATCTGTAGTGCCAGCTAACGCAACTGCCTTTGCATAAATATTAATTGCATTGTATGCATTTGCAGCTTCCATATTTACATATGGTTCATTTGGATACTCAGCTTTAAATCTTTCCATAAAGTCTTTACTTTTATCATGGAATTCACCAGATTTGATTACTTCATGTACCTCTTCAATGTAGTTAACCGTAACGTACATATTTTCTAATGCTGGAGGAGCAAATCTTTTATGTTCGTACGCTTGACCTACGTTGATTGAAGTAGCCATCGGAATTCCTAAACCTGCTGCTGCTTGTTGCTCATAGAAAGAGGCTTGTTTTGCTCCAACTAATAAAGTCATTAAAACATCTGGTTTAGCTTTTTGTATCTTTTGAATTGTTTGACTGTATTGAGAAACATCAAGTGGAATAAACTCTTCTCCCACTAAAGTTCCTCCATTTTCTTTCACAATTTGTCTAACCCATTCAGCAGAAATTTGTCCAAAATTATAATCGGCAGCGATTACGTATACATTTTTTCCATATTTCTCCATCATCCAAGGAACTAAAGTACTAAATTGTTGTTCTGGAACAGCTCCAGTTACAAAAACGTTTTTATCACAAACTCCACCTTCGTACTGATTGTTGTAGAAGTAAAGCATTTTTGCTTTATCCATGATAGGTCTGATTGCTTCTCTTGACGCACTTGAGAAAGCGCCAAACACAACATCAACTTTATCTTTTTCTATCAACCTTCTAGCAAATTCTTGAAAACGTGTATTGTTTGACTGAGTGTCATATCTCACGATTTCAAGTTTTTTTCCAAGGACTCCACCTTTAGCGTTTATTTCTTTAACTGCTAATTCATAAGCGTGAATTTTTGGAACTACAGCAATTGCAAAATTTCCAGTTTCATCTTCCAAGATACCTAGTTTAATAGTTTCTGCAGACCAGGCATTTGAAAATAATAAAAATAGAAATGATGTAATTAGTATTGTTATTTTTTTCATTTGTTTCCTTTTGTTTTATTTTTTATTATTCAACATTATAATCATGTAACTTAATACCCTTTAAAAATTATTCTAAAATGCTACATTATTTAATTAGCTACAACTAAAAGTTGTAAAAATTTACTTAATATTTTTTTTTATTATTTTCCATAATAATTAATTAAAAAAATTCCTAGTACAATTAAAACAATTCCAGTTAAGCTAAAAAAATTTGGAGTTTGATTAAATTTTATTAGTCCAAAAACTGTAACACCTGCAATAGTTAAGCCTCCATAGGTGGCGTAAGTAAAAGCTATGGGAATTGTGATCATGGCCCTTGATAAACAAAAAATAGCAGCAATAATAAAAATAGAACAGATTGCAGACGGTATAATTTTTGTAAATCCTTCGCTGATTTTCAGAAAGTATCCGTTAGCTATAATGCCAAAAAATACCGCGGCAGTTAAATAAAGATAAGACAATATTTTCATATACAATGATTTTATCTTAATAATTGCTTCATTTTCTACTAATTTGTTAAATATAGTTAAAAAACAATCAGAAGTTGAGAGATAATTATGCTGTCAACTATTAAAAAATTTATTAAGCTACAAAATATTATGAAAGAACAATTAAAATTCAAAGTAGCAGCGGTTCAATATGAGCCTAGCCAATTTAATAAAAAATTAAATATAGATTCATTATTAAACCTATCTGAGCAGGCCGCTAAAGAAGGCACAAAGCTTATAGTAACACCAGAAATGGGAACTACAGGATACTGTTGGATGGATAGAAAAGAAGTTGAGCCTTATGTTGAAGCTATTCCTGGACACACAACAGATAAATTTTTAGAAATTACAAAAAAATATAATTGTTACATAGTTGTAGGAATGCCTGAAATAGATAAAGAGACAAATTTATATTATAATTCAGCAGTTCTTATTGGCCCTAGTGGAATTGTTGGTAAACATAGAAAAAGTCATTCCTACATTGCTGAGCCTAAGTGGTCCGCTCCAGGTCAAGAGCATGTAGTGTTTGAAACTGAAATAGGAAAAATAGGAATTTTAATATGTATGGACATACATTTTATAGAAACAGCAAGACTGATTGCTTTACAAGAAGCCGACATAATTGTTCATATTAGTAATTGGCTGGGTGAACGAACGCCCGGATCTTATTGGATAAGTCGAGCATTCGAAAATAGCTGTTATTTAATTGAGGGAAATAGATGGGGACTAGAAAGAACTGTTCAGTTTAGTGGAGGTAGTTGTGTAATCAATCCTGACGGATCTATTGCATCTGTGATTGATAAAGGTGATGGCATTGCTTACGCCGATATTGATCTTAATTGGCCGAGAGAAAGAAAAGTGTTAGATGAGAATGTTTTTAATGATAGACGACCTGAAATGTATATGAATCTTCCAACAGATCCATATTTATGGAATCCTTTAGAATTTTTTGGTTTATATGGTTTAAATCCTCTTCCAAAAGGAAAAAAATCAAAAATTTCAATTACTCAAATGACAACAACAAATAAAATAAAAGATAACTTAACTAAAATGCTTCAGTATTTGAGTTTAGCTAAAGAAGCAAAAAGTGAAATGGTAGTATTTCCTGAGCTGTGTTTGACAGGACACTTAAATGAGAATTCAACTCCATTAAAAAAAGAATCTTCAGAAATTAGTATTTTAGCCGATTATGCAAATTTAAATGATATTTATATTTATTTTGGATTTGCAGAAGAACAAGATGGTCAATTTTTTAATTCAACAGCTTTATTGGGTCCAGAAGGATTGTTAGGTATTTACAAAAAAATTCACTTAAATAAGGAAGATAAAAAATGGGCTTCTGAAGGTAATGAATGGAAATTTTTTGATACGAAAATTGGGAGAATTGGATTGTTAATAGGATACGATGCAATTTTTCCAGAGTCTGCAAGATGCTTGGGTTTACAAGGTTGTGATATTATTTTGTGCGCATCAGCACAAAAGGGAATTTTCACTCACAGACATAAAGGAAGCAAAATAAGACAGAATTATCCAATACCAATGGGGGCTGACCCAAATCATTGGAATCATTTTCGTATGAGAGGTGGGGAGAACAATGTTTATTTTTTATATTCTAATATTTTTGACAAAAAAAATAATTTTTTAGGTAAAAGTGGCATTTTTGGTCCGGATCCATTTAAATTTCCTAGAGAAGAAAGTTTAATTCATAGTAATGAGGATATTACACACCTGGTGATTGACACCTCAAACTTAGATACCAACTACCCAACTAATGTCGTGAGAGATAAGTTTATGATGTCAATGAGGCAGCCTCATCATTACTTGCCTTTAATTAAACACCATCAAAAAAAATAATTTTAAAATTTAATTTAAAAAAGGACTGTTTTAAAACTATCCATGGGTCACTCCTTGATCATTCCCAGGTTGATCTTAATAGGTAAACATTTTTCCTCATTACCATCATTGATAAAATAATCTCTGATGGTATAAAGTCCGGTGAGTATGTGCTTCTTGAACATCGCAGACAAATTGGCCACGTGGGAGAATGGTTATCCAGAGGATTGCAAATCCTTGTATCCCAGTTCGATTCTGGGCGTGGCCTCCAAAGATTATCGTTGGTATTATTAGCTTTGGAGTCAAAAGGCCCTAGACTCAAAATGAACATAGACTTATTTATCTCTTCTCGTGCAAGTCTCGTGCAAGTTTGCAATAACTTAACCTAGTAATTATGCTGATAAGGACGTTGTGCAAGTGTCGAAAAATGAGAGACAAGAATCTAGCAATAACAATAAATGTGAATTGTTTTTAAACTTTAAGTGGTTCTATTGTTGTTCTTCTACTGTCGGTCGTCCGGCTGTTGCCGGACTCCCTCCCGGTTCCTCCATAGAAGAGGTACCAGTCGAGTTTGTAAAATCGAAAGTACATCTTACTCCCTACCACCTCTTTGCTAATTCTAGGTACTTATAGATAGGTATAAATACTAACATTCAGACTCTTATAGGGTACCAAAACCAAATAAGATTTTTGAATCTTTTTCTAAAAAAATATTACAAAAAAAGTATGAAAAATATTTTGCAAAAGTGAAGTTGTTGCTATGTAAGGATTCTAGTAGCTAGGTTCAGGGCACCTGGCAACAGAACGCCCCTTCACACTCTCCTACTTATCTTTATTAAATACATAATTATCGAAGAATACAATTTGGGTTAAATCCAATTAAATCATCCATTCCATCAGGCGCATGCATCTTTCTTTTACTTAAATATATTGGATCATGTTCCAGTTTTACACCAGCAACTATCTCCATCAATGTATCAATAGCTATCGCCATTTGGTGAGTATGTGGAGTGGCCTTTGTTGGGTCTTTGATTTCATTCCTATTATCACCACTAAACTTTCTACTTCTAAATTTTTCTTCATCAGTAATTGCTAAATTGACTAGCTTTGCAGAATTTACAAGTTTGTTTTGTATATGTTCTGGCACTTTCGCACCCCATAGTTTCGCGATATAAACATATCCAAGGGCAATATCTACTCCATATGAATGGTACCACTGCGCTCTAACACCTCTAAAAGAATTATTGTTAATATATCCATCGTCATAAAATAATTTATCAATTTCTTTAAAAGTATGATTAATTTCTTGGGCAGCAAGTTTCTTATTGTCTGTCCATGATGCATAAACTAACGTCGACAAACCACCATTAGCCATTGCATAGAATCCTTTTTCATTTTTCTTAAACTGAATTGGTTTTAGAAACTTTTTGTACATCTTATTAATATACTTATTTACTACTTTCAGTTCTTGTGGATCTAATTCAGATTTTAGCCAAATTGCAATGATCATATAGTTTCCAAACCATTGAGATGCAAATTCATATTCATGATACCAACAGGGTGCATTTTGATCACCATTTGCATAACACTTAGGTTTTTCTTTTAATTCCTCATAACCAATACTGTTATGTAAAGTATTTGCTTTTGCTAATTTTATTAAGAATTTTT
>JADHRF010000036.1 GCA_016777565.1 Pelagibacteraceae bacterium | reverse complement strand
AGTAAGCTTTGCTCCAGCTGCTTCACAAAGTGCTGTTGTTGCAACTTTTCTGTCAGTGTCTGGATTATTTACAAACCCACCAAGACCTTTAGCGGTGTAACATCCCATAATTATAAATTTAGCCATTGTTATCTCCTTTATTGATTTAAAATAATTATAACATCTTTTTAAAAACTTTTAAAGATAAATACTAACTTTCAAGAATATTTTTATCAAATTGTTGGTTTCTAAAATATTTTCGATATTCAGATGGTGTTTTATTATAGATTTTTTTGAACGAATTAATAAATACAGAATTGTAATTAAATCCAGCAATGCTTGATATTTCATTAATCTTACGATCATCATAAAAAAGAAGGTTTCGAGCAAATTTAACTCTTAAATTAACATAAAATTTAATTGGGGACATTTTATATATTTTATAGAATTTACGTTCTAATGTTCTTAAAGATGTGTTAAGTTTTTTTGCTATCTCATTTATTTTAAGTGGTGTTTCTATATTTTTCTCCATTATCAAAATTGATTTTTGGCAAATATTATCTATTAATGGATTAAATTGATCATCTTTTTGCATTGTTGATTTTTCTCTGGGTCTATAAATTAAAGCTTGTGCAATTTCATCAGAATAATCCTTTCCTTTGATTTTCTTAATACACTCAAGTATCAGATCTAGTGTAGATATTCCACCTGCTGCAAACATTAGACCATTAGCATTTATAGTGTAAATATTTTCTACAATTTTTATGTCAGGATACCTTTCTATAAAATTACTTTTAGTTTCCCAGTGTGTACAAACAATCGTTTCTTTATTAATTAAACCAGATTCAGCAATTAAAAAAGCACCAGTATCAACTGCAATTATTTTTGATAAATTTTTATGAGCTATCCTTAATGCAGAAAACAATTTTTTTGATTTTTTTTGTACAGGCAAATTTCCACCTATCACAATTATAAAATCTGGATTTTTAATAGCCTCTAATCCACCGTCTGCCTTCCACCACTGGCCATTGCTTGATCTAATTTTTTTTGCATCAACAGTTATCAGCTTATATTTAAAAATTTCATTAATTCTGTATTGGTTAGTTATTCTAAGCGCCTCCAGTATTAAGACCAGCGAGTTAGATGGAAACTCTGGTTGAAGAATAATATCAAATGAAAATACTTTATTTTCCATAATATTAATTGATTAAAAAGTTAATTATTAACGACATAAGTTTATTCATTTATGGCAACATCATAGAATTAAACTTGTATTTAAACAATTTAATTTTTGTCTATAAATATTGATAGTTTGTCGTTTTAAATAGTTTATTTTATAAAAATTATTGAGAAGATATTAAAAATAACAATAGAGAGGGAACAATATGATTAAACTTTTAAATAATATTTGCAAAGTTGCAATTATTTTTTTATTAACCGCTTCAACTTCATTTGCCGCAGATAAGGTTAAATTAAGATTGAACTGGATGTACTACGGATCACATGCGGGCTTTGCATTAGGTTTTGTTGATGGAACTTATGCTAAATACGGTATTGATTTGGATATTAGGTCAGGAAATGGATCAAGTTCTGCACACAGACTAGTGGCTAATAAAGACAGTCATTTTTCTTACGGATCATGTGGAGCTATGACAGATCTTGTGGCTAAAGGAGCACCATTAAAGTCAATTGGTGTAATTGATGCTATGGGAACAGAAGCAATTCTTGTTAAGCCTGATAGTGGAGTTAAGACAATTAAAGACTTAAAAGGAAAAAAAATATTAACAACAGCTAATGCTGGAGTAAATACTTTTTTCCCAATTGTTTTAAAAAATGCTGGCCTTAAGGAATCCGATATTAATATAACGGTTGTTCCAGACGGTGCTCTTGTATCAAGTTATTTACAAGGTAGTGGTGGTTCTGTAGGAATTTTAGGTGGATTAGATGATAAACCAGCTGAAATCAAGGCAAACGGTGGCGCTCAACCAGTAGCTTTTCCATATTCTGATTTTGGAGTAAATCAGGTTGGATACTGTATAGCTGCCCATAATGATACGATTAAAAATAACGCTGATATAGCAAAAAGATTTATTAAAGCAACAATGGAATCTTATGCTAAAGCAGAAAAAAATCCAGATGCTGCCGTAAATGCAATTGCTGATATTGTTGGTGGTTCAATGGCAGAAGACGCTGGTAAAGCTCAATCAAGAGAAGTTTTAGATGTAACTTTAGGAATATTATATTCTGGAGCAAACAAGAAAAAAGTTCTTGGTCTAAATGTTGCTTCTGATTGGGATAGTATGGTTAAATTGATGAAAGAATATAATGATTTAGACAAAAATGCTAAGTCATCTGACTTTTATACAAATCAATTCATAAATTAATCAACACATTAAATTACTAGTCGAGTATAATTAATACTCGGCTAGTTTTAAATCTTATAAATGAAAAATTTCATAGAAGTAACAGAATTAACAAAAGTATTTGGAAATGGTGAGGATGAAGTTCATGCTTTTGGACCTGCAACTATAAATATTAATGCTGGAGAATTTGTTTCAATTTTAGGACCTTCTGGTTGTGGAAAATCAACTCTAATGCTTATGGTTGCTGGATTATTAGATTCAACAAGTGGAAAAGTAGAATTTGAAAAGAAACTTGTAAATGGACCAAAGACAGATATTGGAATAATGTTTCAAGATAATACCTTAGTTCCTTGGCGAACAGTTAAGGGCAACATTGAGCTACAACTAGAGTTAAGAGGACTTAATCTTAAAGATTATCAAGAACAAATTTATAATATTCTAAAATCAGTAAATTTAGAGGATTTTGCTGAAAGATTTCCCAATGAATTATCTGGAGGTATGCAGCAAAGAGCTGCTTTTTGTCAAGCAATGATACATGACCCAAAAATAATTTTACTTGATGAGCCTTTGGGCAAGTTAGATGCAATGACTAGAGAAAAAATTAGAGCTGATTTTCAAAAATTATGGATGGTTAAAAAACCAACAGTTATATTTGTTACTCACTCTATTGAGGAAGCTGTACAGTTATCTAATAGGGTTATTTTGATTACACCAAGACCAGGTAAAATAGATAGAGAGATAAAGATAGATCTCCCATACCCAAGAGATTTAAAGATTAAAAGATCGCCTAAATTTATTGAATATGTAAATTCAATTCAAGAAATTTTCCATAAATATGGTGTTATTTAGAAAGTATTATTAAAATGAAAAAATTTATTAAATGGATCTTCAGTGGATGGATGTTAATTTTATTTTTTGTCGGCTTTTTTTTATTTTGGGAATATTCAATACCTTTATTTGATATACCAAGATACATTCTACCAGCACCTTCAGAAATTGTTTTAAAAGGTTCTGCTGATTTAGATAAGTTAATTTATTATACTGGTGTTACCGCTCTAGAGACTGTACTTGGATACATTATAGCTTTAATTCTAGGTTTAGGGTTTGGAATAGCTATTTCTTTTTCATCAATATTAAGAAGAACTTTATATCCTTTCTTTGTTAGTATTGAGATGACACCTAAAATAGCTTTTGCGCCACTATTTATATCTTGGTTTGGTTTTGGGTTGATGCCTAAAGTAATTATTGTAGTTCTAGTTTGTTTTTTTCCAATAGTTTTAAATGCAATTTTAGCATTTAATTCATTAAGCAATGAACTTACTTTATTTTATCAATCAACTGGAGCAAGTAGACTAAAAACTTTTTTTACAATTCGTCTACCAGCTGCTTTACCTCAATGTTTTGTTGGCTTTAAATACGCAGCTATTAACGCAACTGTTGGAGCTACTATAGCGGAATTTATTGGATCAGATAAAGGACTTGGTTTTTATATTTCTATTGTAACAGGAAATATGAGACCAGATTTAGCTTTTGCAGGAATATTTTTCTTAACCCTTTTAGGCTTGTCAGTATTTGGCTTTGTTACAATGATGGAAAAAATATTAATACCTTGGCACATATCAATGAAAAGAATCAACAAATAAGGAATAAATTATGGATTTCGAAAATTTAAAAAAAAAACTAGAAGGTTGCTATGTAACTGTTCCAACACCCTTTAAGGATATAAAAAATTTACCCCTTAACTTTGATGCACTTAAAGATTATGTAGAGTTTTTATTGGGTAATGGTTTAAACAATGAGAATTGTACGTTACTTTTTGGTGGAGCTGCAGGTGATTTTTCAGCAATGAGTTTTGATGAGAGGTTATCATTAGCTAAAGAAAGTGCAAAAATAGTGAATGGAAGAGTTCCAATTGCTCTTGGAGGTCAAACAACAAATACACAAGAATTAGAAAAACTTGCAAATGTAGCCAAAGATTTTGGTTATGATTTCCTCCAAGTTTCCTGTCCTTTTTACTTCAAACACACTGAAGATGATTTTATTGAATATGTAAGAACAGCATCAAGTGCAGCTGAAGGAATTGGTATAATTTTATATAATACTTTTTGGACTTCAACTAGTGTTTCCAATCAACTTATTGAAAAAATAAAAGATCTTCCAAATATTGTTGGATTAAAATGGGCAACACCACGAACTGATGCAATGGAATTTGAAGATGTGACATCAACTTATTCTAGCAGGTTTACAATAATTGATAATAATTTATTTTTTCCTTACTCAGCAATGAAGCCGTTAAATGCAAAAGCTTTTGAAGTTCATATGTGTAATTTTTGGCCAGAATGGGGAGCGAAACTAATTACTGAAATTAATAAAAAAAACTTTGAGGAAGTTGCTAGAATGATGATTGAAGAAGCTATGCCTTTTTATAAATTGTGGGTAGAAATAGAAACTAACTATACTTCTGGTGATGGATATTTAGATAAACTTTGTATGGAATTAGTAGGCCTTCCTTCAAGCAGATGTAGGCCCCCAACAAGAGATATGCGTGAAAAATATAAACAAAAAACACTTGATTACATGAAGAAAATTAAAGTTCCTCATTTAAAGTTTTAATGAGTAAGATTGAAAATATAAGAACAATTCTATTAAGTGCAGAATATGGTGACGAAAAACATCCAGAAATTTTAGAGTGTTTTCCTAATGGACCAAAAAGAACCATTGGATTAGTTGAAGTAACATTGGAAAATGGTGTAAAGGGTTATGGTGAAGGTTACTTAGGAGTTTTTGCGCCACAAGTTTTTAAATCAATTGTTGAACTTTGTGCACCATACCTAATTGGAAAAGATGGTTTTGATATTTTAAGAAGATATAAAGATTTATGTAGTGTTTGTGATTATTGGTCTTTACAGGGTGCAGCACGACATACTACAAGTGCAATTGAAACAGCCTTAGTTGACGCAAAATCCAAAACTCAAAAATGTCCTGCATATAAATTATTTGGAAATAGTTTAAAAGAAAACATAGAAGTTTATGGAAGTGGAGGAATTTGTGACACAAAAGAACATTTTATTGAGGAGTTAGAACTTTTAAAGACACTAGGAATAAAGAAATATAAAATTAGAGCAGTTCCAAGTGATATTAATAGAACCGCCTGGGTGCTCAAAGAAGCCAAAAAATATGATGTAGAAGTAGGTATTGATATGTGTCAAAATCTTGCTGACCCACCAATAAATGCAAATGATGTAATAGAATATGTTAATTTTGTAAAAAATATTACTAAAGAAAAAATTTTATTTTTAGAAGAAGCAGTTGGCCCTATGGATATAAAGGGTTTTAAAAAATTGAAAGAAACACTCAATATAGATATTTGTGGAGGTGAAGTTATAACCACACCTTTAGAAATGATCGAAAGAATAAATTTAGATATTTATAACTTTGTTCAACCAGATGCATCAGTTATTGGGGGAATGCATGCGGTGAAAGAAGTATTTGAATATGCAAAAACAAAAAAAATAACACCTGTTGTACATGCGTGGGGTGGACCTGTAGCAATTATGGCAAATTACCATGTTGCATTTGGATGTAATGGAAATTTAGTTGAATTTCCAATGATACCGTACAAGCTTGAACCAATAATGTTTGGAGATCAAAGAGTCATTAAAAATGGAAACCTTTTAAGACCTGAAATTTCAGGAATAGGTATCACCATGAATGATAAAATTGAAAAAGATTTTTTATTTGATAAAAAAGCAGTTTATTCGTGCGTTGTCGTTGATAGAGGGCAACCAAGCGATGATTATTGGAAAGAATAGTTAAAAAAATGAATATAAAAGAATTAAATCCTTCACAAATAATTAACTGAAATAGAAATTTATGAATATTTATATTGCATGTGGGTTAGAAAGTTTGGAAAAAAAAATTCTTAAAGATAATTTAAAAAAACATAATTTATATTTTTCTAACTTAAAATTTAAAGAAATTGCTGATAATAATTTTCTTAAATGTGAAATTGTGTTTGGAAATATTCCATCAAACTGGGTAAAACAAAGTAGCAAAATAAAATGGCTTCAATTAGAATCGACAGGCTTTGGTGAATATTCCAATGTAAAAAAAAATTTTTTAGATAAAGGTGTAATTATTACTAACCTTAAAAGTTTTTTTGCTTGTCAAGTAGCCCAAACAACAATGGCTGGAATTTTTTCTTTTTATAGAGGTTTGGATGCATTTACTTTATTAAAAAATGAAAAAAAATGGATTGGCGACCCAATGAGGGCCAAATTAGAAATACTAAATAATAAAAATGTTTTATTCTTTGGTAAAGGATCAATAAATAAAGAAATATCAAAATATCTAAAAGTATTTAATTGTCAATATTCATTTATTGACTCAAATTCAAAGAAAAATTTTCTTTTTAAAAAATTAAAAAAAGCAGAAATAGTCATCTGTGCTCTGCCTGGGACAGTAAAAACTAAAATGCTTTTTAATGAAAGAATGATTAATTATTTATCAAAAAAAACTATTTTAGTTAATGTTGGTAGGGGTAATTTAATAGATGAAAAGTATTTAATAAAAAAACTCAAAAATAATTTTTTAAAAGGGGCAATTTTAGATGTTACGGCCGAGGAACCATTGATGAAAAATAACCCACTCTGGTCTTGTCCAAACCTAATACTTACACAACATACCGGAGGTGGATACAGAGACGAGATGATTGATAAGATTAACTTTTTTTTAGATAATTTGCAAAAATATTTAAAAAAAAGTAAAGTGTTGAATAAAATTAATCCTTCAAAGGGTTATTAAATTAATCTTTATTAATTGAATGAAAAAAAATATTTGTTAAAATATTAATAATCAACCTGGGGTTAAATTATATAATGTACGAAAAATTTGGACAGTTTATTGCGGGTAAATGGTCACCCTCAGAAAATAAAGAAACTTATGAAGTAATTAACCCGGCAACAGAAGAGGTTCTAGGTCATGCATCAAAAGCTACACCTGTAAATCAACATCCTTATGATTACATTTTGAAACTGTACAAAGAACTTCACCCGTTGCAGGGTTTATATTTTCAAACTTTTCACCATCAATGGCATCGACATATTTACCGTTAATAAAAGCTCTACCTTCAAATTTTAGATTTTTAGAAATTTTTTTATAGTCGATTGTCATTTAAGATTTAAAGCTAATATCTTAAGTGTGCTAAAGCAAGATTTATTTCATCTCACCAAAAAAACCAAACTTTTCTCCAGACTTTGCAAATTTTCCAGTCCAGTCTCTCCAATTGCAAGTTGGTGCAATTCTATTTTTATACCACTTGTTAGATTTTTTAGCTTTTTGCATTATTTTAACTAACTTAGGGTGAGTGTATTTTCCAAGATTTCTTTCACACATTATCTCATAAGGATTGTATGGATCTTCTGAGGTTGGTGTTAGATAAACGCTATCTATAAGCTGAGGACATCCTTCAATATTATGGGTATATAAATTTTTATTTAACTTAGTTCCACTACTAAGCATATGATTATCACCACCATTTGAATGATTTGAATAATGAATTTTTCCCATGCCTTTAATACATTTAATTCCCATTAATTGAGTATGCAAAATCTCATGAAGGTTAATATTTAAAAAATCTTTTTCATGTTTCATTACATCTCCAGATCTACCATTACTTTTAACAAATATTCCACCTATTCCAACACCAGCATCTCCACCATGATTTCCTCTATCAACATCGGTCCATAGGAAATATGTTTTCTTTTTATTGTTAAAACCACCAACTTGATTGAAATAATGACCCATTTGAGTGTTAACACTTTTATCTTGTAATTCTTTCCAGTTTTTACTGGTTCTAATAAATGTGATATCTAGTTTTCCATCTTTTCTGTAATCATATCTGTATTTTTTACCTACCCCACCTGAACCCTTATTTGCTTTTGTAGCTTCAAACATTGTATTGTTTACTTTTTCTAAAATACTTTCCATGCTACCATTTATATCTAGCTCTCTGTCTTCACCATCAGATGGTAATAAATATATAAAGTGAATTTGATGTTCGTCTGTTACATCTGGCTGGTCTTCAAAAAATCTACCTGATTTTTCGTCTGCTGATGCTAGAGATGTATTAAGAAGTAAGGAAAAAAAAAGAATTAATAAAATTTTCATTTTGATCAATAATGTTATTCTGGATTTGCAGTCAGTGTTTTAATTTCTAAAATATTTTCATTAGGATCTTTAACAAAGAATGTTTCTTGTTCATACTTCGTGCCTTTAAACCTTAAATAAGGCTCATCATAATATTTTGTATTGTTGTCTGTTAATCTCTTTTTTAATGAATTAAAATTTTCTCTAGATAAATGCACACCAAAATGAGGAACAGAAACGTTACCCATATCTACATCGTGTCTTTCACTTTCAAGCTTATGCTCGCTTGCGTGAAGAGTTAATTCATTTCCCCAAAAATCTACATCTGCCCATTCTTGAGCCGAGTTATCTAATCGACAGCCTAATATTTCATTGTAAAAATGTTTTGCTTTCTCTAAATCGCCACAAGGTATTGCTAAATGAAAACAGTTGGTGTTTTTGTACATAGATTTTCCTCTTTAAATTGCTTATTTAAAGCTTATATAAAGCAATATAAAATTATAATCAACACTAACAAAAAAATGAATGACTTTTTACAATCTATAATTGACAGGGACCCTGCGGCAAAATCTAAACTAAGTTTAATTTTAACTTACCCTGGTGTTAAAGCAGTTTTTTTTCATAGAATTGCTAATTTTTTTCAACTTGCTAAATTTCATTTAGTTGCAAGAATAATTTCTCAACTCTCTAGGTTTTTTACTGGAATAGAAATTCATCCAGGAGCTAAGATTGGAAAAAATTTATTTATTGACCATGGTATGGGTGTTGTAATCGGTGAGACTTCTGAAATTGGAAATAATGTAACCATTTATCATATGGCAACATTAGGTGGGATCGCACCAAGTATTAATTCAAACGAACAGAGACAAGTTAAGAGACACCCCACATTAGGTGATTGTGTTGTAGTTGGTTCTGGTGCACAAATATTAGGCCCTGTAATAATTGGTGCTAATGCTAAAATTGGAGCTAATGCAGTAGTTACAAAAGATGTTCCCGAAAATGCAGTAATGGTTGGAATACCTGCTAAAAATGTTGGTACAG
>JADHRF010000035.1 GCA_016777565.1 Pelagibacteraceae bacterium | reverse complement strand
GAAGGTCCATAATTTTTGACATCATGTGTCTATGATGAGTAATGTTTTGACTTGGAGAAACAATAACCAATGTTCCGTCTGAATCTACGTAACTCAATCCAGCCATAGGTTCTAAATAAGCATGCTCAACAGGCTGTGTAGCAAATTTTTCTTCTACAATTAAATCTGCTTTTGCAAAACCCTCTTCAACATTTCCTTTTCTAATAGGAATATGTTTTACTAAATTGGTTTTATAGTGTTCATGAATTAAAATTTCATCTTTTAAAGCTTCTTCAGGATCATATAGCGCTGGAAGATCTTCATACTCAATTTCAATTTTACTTACCGCTTCTTTTGCAGCTTCCAACGTATCTGCTGCCACTGCTGCAATTGCCTCACCAACGTACCTTACTCTTTCTTTTGCGAGTACTGGCTGATCTTCAATGAATACTCCAAAGTTATCTATTCCTGGAACATCATCACAAGTAACAATTGCTTCTACTCCACTCACGGCTTTTGCTTTGCTAAGATCCAGTTTTTTTATTTTAGCATGAGGTCTAGAACTTCTAAAAACTTGCATATGAAGCATATTTGGCATTTTCATATCAGCAGCATATTTTAATCTTCCAGTAACTTTTCCAGGAGCATCAATTCTTTTAACATTTGCACCTAAATAAGATGCTTCCGGCTTTGAATATTCCTCAAGAGCTTTGGGATCTAATTTTCCTGAAATGACATCTCTAGCCAATTCTACGGCATCAAAAATTTTCTGGTATCCAGTACATCTACAAATATTTCCACCCATTTCTTCTTTAATTTCTTCAATGTCTGCTTTTGGATTGTTTCTCAAAGTGGAAGTGGCAGCCATAACCATACCAGGAATACAAAAGCCACACTGACTGGCACCTGTTAGAAAAAATGCTTTTTGCAAAGTGGATAGATTATCTGGAGTACCTTGGTGTTCTACGGTTTCTATCTTTTTCCCTGAAGCTTTAGCAACTGGCATCAAACAACTCTTTACTAACTTTCCGTCTACAAAAACTGAACAAGTTCCACATTCACCCGCTCCACAACCTTCTTTGGAGCCAGTTAAATCAAGATCTTCCCTAAGAAAATCCAATAAACGATAGTGAGAATTTACCTCTTTATTTATTTTTCGACCATTAACTTCTAAATTAATTGTTAACTTATGCATGAACCTCCTCAAGTTTTTGTATTTTAGTTTTTTCGAAATAATTTTCTTTTATGATAATTTTTTCTGAGACTGATTTAATAATTGCTCTAATAATAAAGTTTTGCAAAACTTCTTTTCTATATTCTAGTCTGCTTCTTGCATTAATAACATCCAAGTCAAGGACTGAAGCTTGTAAAATATTTTGCTCAGTAATTTCTTTTCCCTGAAGAAACTGTTCAGTTTTTTCTAATCGACAAGGTATTTCTCTTACCCCAGCTACCGCAATACGAACATCATCGAATAATTTTCCAGAACTATCTGTTCTTGCGACACAACTTACGCAAACTGTAGAAATAACTAACGACCTTCTATGCCCAACCTTTTCAAAACTAGCTCCATAACCTTTTGTATTGTCCATTTCTAATGCAGCTAAAATTTCATTACCCTGCAAATCAACTTTGTTTCTTCCTAAAATAAATTTGTCTAAACTAATTTTTCTTTCGTAAATATCTTTGCCCTTTCTACCCATAATAATTGCTTGAGCATTCAAGGTTAAAAAAGCAGGACTTCCGTCCCCTGCAGGTGATGCATTAACAATATTTCCTCCAATGGTAGCTTGTTCCCTTATTTGGTCATCCGCAAACCAAACAGACACTTGAGGTAAAATTTTAATATCTTTTCTTATTTGAGGATCTATAAATAATTTTTGAAAAGTAGTGGTCGCACTAATTTTTATTTTATCTTTGTGGATTTCAAAAATATTTAATTCTTTAATGTTGGTAATATCGATAATATTTTTAATAAAGACATTGCCGGCTCTACCTTCTCTAGCCCAAGGTAAAACATCGGTACAACCTGCAACAATACGATAATCTTTTACCTCCGTGAGTAGGTTAAAATACTCATCTAAACTTTTTGGGATAAAATAATTATCGTATCGAAGCATAATTTTATTTATTAAATTAAGCGATCGTCATTTCTGACAACTACTTTGATTGCGTCTTCAATTCTTTCTCTTGTGTATTTTAGACCTGTTTGCAGATCTTTCATAGCAAACGTGTGAGTATGAATTAATTTTGCATCAAATCGTTTTTTCGCCATTAAACCCATAGCTCTATGACAAGCTGATTTTCCCTCGCCTCTAGTCGCGTAAATATATGCGTTATTTCTAACTAAATTAGCAATATCTACTTCTACTGGTTTAGATGGAAAAGCTGCTAACCCGATCTTTCCCCCTCTTCTAATCATAGAAGAAGCGTCGTTAACCGCGTTCGGAGCACCTGAGCAATCAAGAACATAGTGAGCTCCGATTCCTTCTGTAAGTTCTTTTACCACTTTAACTGCGTCATCATTTTTAACATTGATAACATGGGACGCTCCAAGTTTTTTTCCAATCTCTAACCTGTTATCTCTAGTACCTGTTAAAATAACTTCTGCACCAAGAGCATTTGCTACGCCCACAGCACAAAGACCAATTGGTCCAGGTCCCATAACAACCACAGTTTGTCCTGCAAACAAGCCACCCATAACATCTAGGGTATACATACTTGTTCCAGCTGTAACTGCTAAAGTGGCTTCTTCATCAGACATGTCATCTGGAACTTTAACTAAAGTTCTAGTTCTGTTGGTCATGTATTCTGCAAATGCACCGTCTGTTGTAAAACCGTTTGCCTTGTGTCCCTTAGAAGCAAACCCATAATTTAAGCATGAAGTATACCAACCTTTAACGCACATTTCACATCTGCTACATCCAGCATGAATCTCAACAGCAACTCTCTGTCCAATTTTAAAATCGTCAACTGCTGCACCTAACTTAACTACTCTTCCCATAGCTTCGTGCCCTGGTGAGTAATTTTTATTAAATGGCGCTTGGCCTTCGATTTGCGCTGGTTTACCGTGACTTATAATTTCTAAATCTGTAGCGCAAATAGCAACTGCATCAATTTTTAACAAAACCTCATCGTCTTTTGGTTCTGGAACTGGTTTCTTTTTAATTTCAATGTGATCAGGATCATTCAAAACCCAAGCTCCCATTTCTTTTGGAATGTCAAACTGATTATGTCCCATCATTGTATTATTGTCTTTAGGCGGCATATTTTCTCTCTCCTTTTTTTATTGTTTTTTTTGGTTTGTAGTATTTGCTAATTTCAATAGCTGCTTGCTGTGTAAAACTTTTAATTTTATCTAAATATTTTTTGTCTCTAATTATTTTGTATTTAGGAGAAGAGCAGCTAACAGAGGCAACTGGTTCATGGTACTGATCAAAAACTGGGCAACCAACACAATAGACACCTTCTTGAAATTCCTCATCATCAATGGCATAGCCATTTTTTTTAATAGCATTCAGCTCTTTTAACAAAGTAACTTTATCTGTAATGGTAAACTCCGTAAACTTTACTCTATTTTTTTTTAGTATTTTTTCTTGATTAGCTAAATTCATATGTGCAAGGATTGCCTTTCCAGAGGCTGTGGCATGGAATGCGTGGTCTTTGTTTAAAAAGCCATGATCCACTCTAACCGGATGCTTAGATTCTAGCATGGTTAGGGTAATCAGTCGTGTACCCTCAAAACCTGCTAAATGAACCGCTTCTCCTGTTTCGTCATTCACTTTTTTGATCTGGTCAAACGCAAAATCTGAAAAACCAGTGTCATCTAATATTGCTAATTTACTCATTTTTTTAATTTTAGAGCCAATTAAATATTTTTTAGTTTTAAGATCTTGATAAAGGTAACCTTTTTGGCAGACTGTAGCTAACATGTGGTGGGCTGCAGATTTTTTAAATCCAAGGCTAGCACATACATCCTTAAGAGCCAAACCACCTGGTTTCATGTTGCTAATAAAAAAATCCAAAGTAGATAAAGTTTTTTCAATAGATTTTACTGACATGACCACAAGTTAGTCGACAAAGAATATTTGTCAATAATAAATTGAAGTTTATTAATACTAAACTTGTGTATTAGCTTATTCTCAATATGATCACATGATTAAAAAAAAATATGCAAGATCCGTATAAATTTAAAAACAAAGATTCAAAGAAATATACTAAATACTTTGTTTTAATTAATTGATTATAACTCTCTTTCTTATTAATAGATTAATTCATTGGCCTATTAACAATTCTCAATAATCTATTTGTCTTGATTTATGATTTTTCTTTCTGTTTTATTTTTACTAACTGCCACTCTTTATTCTAGTGTAGGTTTTGGAGGCGGATCAACCTATCTGGCATTGTTATTGTTATGGAATACCCCTTATACTATTTTTCCTATTCTTGCTCTTGCCTGCAATATAGCTGTGGTTTCTGGAAATTCTTTTAATTACATACGTAACGGTCATTTTAATAAAAGTTTGCTCATACCTTATTTAATTGGCTCTATCCCTTTTGCCTATTGGGGGGGGTCACTTGTGATAGATAAAAATATTTTTGAAATTATTCTATTTGCTGTTTTATTGAGCGCTGGGATTTTACTATTGTTTAATTTTAAATTTTTCGGGTCTGAAAAAAAATCTTATAAAAAAATACCTTTGTATATTTCTGTTAGTACAGGTTCTGTTTTAGGGTTTATATCTGGAGTAGTTGGTATAGGTGGAGGAATTTTTTTAAGCCCAATACTTTTTTTACTTCAGGCAGGGAAACCTCGTGATATCGCAACTACCGCTTCTATCTTTATTTTGATTAACTCTGTTTCAGGTCTTATTGCACAATTACAAAAAGACCATTTAAGGATAGAAATTGTAGATTATTGGTTTTTAATTCTATCTGTTGTGATTGGTGGTCAAATTGGAAATTATTTAAATCTAAAAATTCTACCCTCCAAAGGATTAGCGGTACTAACAGCTATTCTAGTATTGTTTGTCGCTCTGAGAATGGGGTATAAAATTTTTTAAGCAAATTGCATTATTAAAAATATTTAAATATGTTATAATTTTAATTATGAGCAAAATGTCCGATAGTTTTGGAAGATCGTTTCCTTATATTCGCCTGTCCATTACGGACGTATGCAATTTTAAATGTGGGTACTGTCTTCCTAATGGATATTTCAAAGTAGAGAATAAACCAGGATTTTTAAATCTGGACGAAATATCTAATCTTGTAGCTGCTTTTACGGAGCTTGGTGTTTCAAAAATTAGAATCACAGGTGGAGAACCTACCGTTCGAAAAGATTTTTTTGAAGTGTTAAAGAATATTAAATCTGAACACGAAATTAGTAACCTAGTAATCACAACTAATGGTTATAAACTTAATGAAATCGCTGAAGAGCTCATTGCAACTAGAATTAATGGAATTAATATTAGCATTGATAGCTTAGATAGAAATAAGTTCAAAGAAATTACTGGCCAAGATCGCTTACCACAAATTTTAGAAGGGATTAATATTTTGCAAAACAAAGGTTTTAAAAATATCAAAGTTAATGCTGTCTTGCTTAAAAATGTTAACGACAGCTTAGAAGAATTTCAAAATTGGGAGCGTTTTATAAATAATAATGAAATTGATTTTAGATATATTGAGCTAATGCAAACTGGTGACAATCTTGAATATTTTAAAAAATATCATACTTCAGCTTTTGTTTTTAAAAAGTATATTGAAAGTCAAGATTGGAAAGAAATTTCTCGAATCAGTGATGCGGGTCCGTCCATAAATTATGTTCACTCTAAATTAAAAGGAAAGTTTGGAATTATAGCTCCCTACTCTAAAGATTTTTGTAGCACATGTAATCGTTTAAGAATAACTGCAAAAGGTGAATTACGACTTTGTTTGTTCGGAAACACCGGCACTAATCTAAGACCTTACTTACAAAATCAAAATCAAAAAGATGAATTGATAGAATTAATTTTAAAACAACTTCGTTTTAAAAAAGAATCTCATTACCTAGAAACAGGCAATACTGGGATGACGCCTCATTTGGCTTCAATAGGTGGATAATATCATGACCAGTCTAAAAATCATTAATCAAAAAGAATTAAAGAGTTGGGCAAAAGAATTTTTCTTGGAACATAATTACAAAATGATTGATGTCTCAGACAAGCAACCAACTTTTAGAAAAGCATTGGCTACAGGAAAAATTATAGTCGGTAAAGAAACTTTTGAATTAATTCAAACCAAAAAAATGCCCAAAGGCGATCCTATAAGTTTAGCTGAGATAGCGGCTGTTCTGGGTGTAAAAAAAACGAGTGATATTATTCCCCTATGTCACCCACTCCCAATTGATCATACAGCTACCAAGATTATTATGAACGAAGATGACTTCTCATTGGAAGTTTATTGTGTGGTGTCAGCACATGCCAAAACTGGTGTGGAAATGGAAGCTATTATGGGAGTAAACACAGCTCTTATTACAATCTATGATTTGAGCAAAATTGTAAATCCAGATTTAAGGATTGAAGGTATAAAATTATTAGTAAAGCAGGGTGGAAAGAGTGGGCTTTGGCTCAATCCTGGAGGATTACCTGATTTTTTATCTGAACTGTTTTAGGCATGAAAATTAAAATAGAATTATTTGGTGATGCAAGAAATTTTTCTGATCAAGACTATTTGGAAATTACACTTCCAGAGCTAAGCAGTATAAAAGAAGTTCGTGAAAATTTAATGGATTTGGTTAAAAATAAATATCCTGATAACAAAAACTATTTAGAAATTGTCAAATGCTCTGCATTTGCGAATGAGCATAATGAAATTGTCCAAGAGCATTATCATTTATCTACTCATACTAAGCTAAGTATTATTCCACCGGTAGGAGGTGGCTAATGTTTTACGGTAAGGTCATAGAATCTTCTAAAGGATCTTTGTCTTTAGACAAAGCTCAGCAATTTATTGCTTCGGAAAAATGCGGGGCATCGTTATTTTTTATTGGAACGGTACGTAATCATAACAATAATAAAAATGTTACTGGAATTACTTACGATTCACATGACGCAATGGTAGAGAAAAGCTTTAAAGAAATTTTTGAAGAGGCCTCCAAGAAACTAACTATTGAACATCCAGCTGTGTATATAGAACACGCAAAAGGTTATATTCCCTTGGGAGGATTATCAATTATCATTGCTGTTGCTGCCAAGCACAGATCTCAGGCATACGATTTATCCAGATACATTATTGAAGAAATTAAAAAAAAAACTCCCATTTGGAAAAAAGAACATTACGATGATAATCAATCTAAATGGTTAAAAGGCACTCCACTTATTGATCCGTCTTCCTAAGTGATTAGTTTAAATGATTGTAACTTTTAAATTTGTTCACTTTAATATATATCTCTAGATATGAACGATAACATGAAAAAAGAAATTCAATCTTCTGCGTTTGAAAGGTTGCTGGAACACTTAAAGGAAAGAAAAGATGTTCAGAATCTTGATTTAATGAATCTTGCAGGTTTTTGCAGAAACTGTCTTTCTAAATGGTACAGAGAAGAAGCAGACAAAAAAGGAATTACTATTTCAGATCCTGAAGCTAGAGAGCATGTATATGGAATGCCCTATACTGAATGGAAAGACAAATACCAAAAATAAATTATTTATTTTTCTTTGAGTCTTGGAATAAGACTAATAAAATTACAAGGTTCAAATCTTGAATCAAGTTGATATTTTAAAATATCATCCCAAGCGTCTGTCACGGCCCCACTTGATCCAGGCAAAGCAAAAATATAAGTTCCTTTACAGAGCACTGCCATAGCTCTGGATTGAATAGTGGATGTGCCGATTTTTTTATAACTAATTAATCGAAATAATTCACCAAACCCTGGGATATCCTTTTCTTTAATTTCATCTAGTACCTCAGGAGTAAGATCCCTACCTGTTAAGCCGGTTCCTCCTGTAGTAATGATAACATCTACTTCTTGATTAGAACACCAATCTAGCAAAATTTTTTTAATAGCCTGCTTATCATCTTTAACAATTTCTTTGTGTGTTAAGCCATGCCCTTTTTCTTTAATTTTCTTTGCAAGTATCGCGCCTGATTTGTCAGTTGCTTCTTTTCTAGTGTCTGAAATAGTTAAGACAGATATGTTAATTGCTTCAAATATTTTTTGGCTACTAATTGTCATTCAGCCTATAGTCTATACTAAAAGTTGTTCTTTAGCACAATAATCACTCCTTTCTTTCCTTGTGAGACAAAGGTTTTATATTTAGATATTATGTTAGCAATTAAGATGATTAAAAAAATAAAAAAACTATTTAAAAATAATGATTAGTTATAAGCAGTCGAGACAAATTTTAAAAAAATCATTAATTAAAATTAAAGATGAGTATATTCATAGTGATGATAGCTTAAATAGAGTTTCATCTACAAATATTATATCTACTACGAACTACCCTTCTGCCAATAACACTGCATTTGATGGTTTTGCAGTTTGTTCTAAAGATACTAAAGATTTTAATAAAAATAACTCAAAAAAATTTAAAATTGTGGGAAGCATTATTCCTGGAAATAAGCCAATCATAAAAAAAATTAAAAAATTCGATGCAATGGAGATCATGACGGGTGGAGTGATACCAAAGCCTTTCGATACAATTATACCCATTGAACAAATTATTTTTTATCCCAATAAAAAGGAGGCAAAATATATTGTCATTAATAAAAAAATTAAAAAAAATATGCATGTGAGATTTTTAGGTTCTGATTATAAGAAGAATGATTTAATCATTAAAAAAGGTACTATTATTCATCCTAATCATATCCTCGCTTTAAAAGCTTTGGGAATTAAAAAGATAAAAGTTAAAAAAAAGCTAAACATATTATTTTTTTCAACAGGTAATGAAATTTCTAATCATGAAAATATACCGAACTGGAAAGTTAGGAATTCTAACAGTCACTATATCAAGTCATTAAGTAATCATTTTTTATTTAACTTTATAAATGGGGGAATTCTTAAAGATAATCATGAAAAAATTTTTAAAAAACAGATCCAAAAGATGTTTAATACAAAAATTGATATAATAATTACTTCAGGAGCTGTCTCTGCAGGAAAATTTGATTTTGTTCCTAGTGTTATTCAAGATTTTAAATTATCTAATTTTTTTAAAAAAGTAGCTATCAGACCTGGAAAACCAATTTTATTTGCAAAAATTAAAGGAAAGCAAAAAGCTATTTTTGGGTTACCAGGCAATCCCATTTCTTCAGCTGCTTGTTTCAGATTTTTTGTCCAACCTTACATAATGGATATTTTAGGTGTTCCAATCGAAAAACCGATTAAGGCTATTCTAAATAATAGCTACACCAAAAATAATGCTTTTACTCATTTTACGAAATGTAGATTAAAATCAAAACATGATGGCAAGCTAGTAATTGAAGTTTTGAAAGGACAGGAATCTTTTAGAATACAATCATTCGTAAGTTCTAATATTTGGTCACTTTTTCCATCAGGAAAATCTAAATTTTCAAAAGGAGAACTTGTTGATTGTTATTTTCCAAATTCTTACAA
>JADHRF010000034.1 GCA_016777565.1 Pelagibacteraceae bacterium | reverse complement strand
CCTTGCACAGTTTTTCATTAATAGTCTGTTGTTTTTTTTCTATAAAATCATCATAAACCTTTCTAGATAAGCTGGCAGTTACATTGCATGTTGCAGTAATAATGCCAGAACAACCAAGTTCTAAACCTTTTAAAAGTTTGGTTTCAGAACCTGGTAATACAGAAAAATTTTCTATCTTTAGATTTTCAAAAAGATTGTACGAACTATCTTTCACACCAACGATTTGATCTGGAAATTTTTTTACAAGTTCTTCAACACAATTTAAGCTAAATTTATAACCACATAACTTTTCAAAATTATATAAAATAATTTTACTGCTAGGCACTGCTTCAACTATTCTTGTATAGAACTGAATCACTTCTTTATCGCCATATTTATAATATGCAGGTGGCATTATTAAGAATTTGTTTAGATTTAAAGATATTGCTACTTTCATTAAATTAATATTTTCAACAAGTGAATTAAATCCAGTCCCAACTAAAAATTTATCTTTATGTCTACTTTTAGATAATTTATTTAATAGTGCAATTTTTTCGTTTACTGGGATTAATTGAGCCTGCCCAGTGCTTCCAAAAATTACAGCTCCATGACACCCCTGTTCAATTATTTTTTCAGCATGAGCTAACGTTTTTTCAATATTTAAGCTTAAGTTCTTATTAAATATTGACATTGATGCCGCATAAATGCCTTTAATTTTGCTCATCCTTAAAACTTATATAAAATTAAA
Organism: Pelagibacteraceae bacterium; assembly: GCA_016777565.1. Classification (GTDB taxonomy): domain Bacteria; phylum Pseudomonadota; class Alphaproteobacteria; order Pelagibacterales; family Pelagibacteraceae; genus Pelagilacustribacter. The sequence continues at coordinate 11,040 of JADHRF010000034.1, read as the reverse complement.
CATTAGTAAAGATGAGAATTTTAACTGTACAAAATAGAATGGGTATTGGTGATATGGTAATTTTTTTGCCATTTATTGAAGCTATTTCTAAGAATTTTAAAGTTCCTGTAAGTTTGCTTGTAAAAGAAAATTCAAAGGCAGCACAATTTCTAAAAGATAATAAATATATAGATAAAATTATTATCCTTGATCGAGATAATAAATTAAAAAATGGTCGTCATGATGGAATTATTGGGTCTTTCAACCTTATACTAGATTTAAAAAAATATAATTTTGATAAAATTTTTATATTTAATTCTTCTTTTAGATTTAATTTAATAGCTAGAGCTGCTGGTATTAAAGATATTTTTCAATATCCAATATTTAAAAAAAAGAATCAGCATATAATAAATGCAGCAAAAAAATTTTTAAAAAAAGAATTAGACCTACAAATTGAAAGTAATCCTCAAATTTCAATAAATGAACAATTAGTAGAGTCGACTAAAATTATTTATAAAATTAAAAAGAATGAAATAAATATTTTATTAGGAATTGGAGGTTCCGGTCCAACTAAAAGAATCCCTGCTAAAATTTTTATACAATTTATGAATTTAATTTCAAAAAATCATCAATGTAAGTTTTTTTTGGCAACAGGTAAAAATCTAGAAGAGCAAAAGATTTTAAATGAAATTCTCTCCACTCATTATAAAAATCAATGTTATCCATTAGACAACTTAGAACTTAACGAAATATTACCAATAATTAAGAATTGTAATGTTGCAGTTTGTAATGATTCTAGTTTTAGTCATCTATCATCAGGATTAGGTATAAAAACAATTGTTTTAATGGCAGACACTCCCTTGCTCTATGGAGACTATAGCTCAAACATGTATCCAATAATTCCAGATGGAGAAAATACTGTCACACACAACACTCTTGGAAAAGAAAGAATTAATCCAAATAAAATTTTAGAACAATTTAATAAAATTTTAAACTAAGAAATATTATTTAGCACAATCTCTTTTGCTTCATTAACTATCATTGATAACCTGGCAGTTTCTGGTGAAACATCAGGGTGTATTTTTTTCTGAATATTAATGTAAGCTTTATTTACATCATTTTCGGTTATTTTATCTTTGATGTTAAGATTTAAAATTTTATATGCCTCTTCAAGGGACAGGGATGTGGAATTTTTAATATTTTGGCTTTGGTTGAATGTAAATCTACCTGATCTTCTCAAAGTTTGTATTAACCTGAATAAACCTATTAATTGAAATATTGAGAATCCTTTTAATTTGACTATTGCTAGACTCAGTAAAGTTAATGGTAAACTTAATAAAAATTTTCCACCAAAAGCCATCAAAATTGCTAAAACGATTAAACTAAAAAATATTAATTTACGTAATTGTCTTGAAATTTTTTTAGAAGATATATTTGCTAATATTTTTAATAGAATATAAATAGCTGCAAATAAAAATAATGTATAAATTAAAATATTCATAGACTCACTTTTAAATGAAAATACCACAACTTAAAAAAAAACCAGAGATAAAAAATTGCCATTGTTATAGTTGGGAAGATAATTATAGCTGGATTCATCAAAATGACATTCTGGAAGTTTTAAAAGACAGTAAAAAGCTGAACCCTGATGTCAAAAAGTATTTAGAAGAAGAAAATTCATATACAGATTTTCATCTATCAAACACAAAAAATATTCAAAAAAAATTATTTGATGAAATAAAAGGGAGAATAAAATTAGATGACGAATCTTTACCATTTAAAGATGTAAATTATGAATACTGGACAAAAACTACTACTAAAGGAAATTACTCTATAAAGTTAAGAAAAAAAATTGGAACTAATGATATCGAAGAAATTTGGAATGGAGATGAAGAAAAAGAAAAGTTAAATGTAGAATATTTTGGTGTTGGAGATTTAGAAGTTAGTTTTAATGATAATTATTTAGGATATTCTTTAGATACTAAAGGTTCAGAATATTATACGATTTATATTCGGGACATAAAAACTAAAAAATTAGTTACTGAAAAAATTGAAGAAACATCTGGTGGTATTACTTTTAGCCTAGATGACAAACATATATTTTATTCAAAATTAGACAATAATCATAGACCAAGAAAAATTTTTAGACATAAATTAGGTACAAATCCTAAAAATGATGAGTTAATTTTTGAAGAAAAAAGTGAAGCCTTCACTGTTAGTATTGGACTAAGTTCAGATGAAAAATATTTTTTTATAACATCATCAGATCATAATACCTCGGAACAATATTATTTTGATGCTAAGGAAAACAATCCAAAACCACAATTGATAAAAAAACGAAAAAGAGGAATACTTTACTCAGTAAATTCATGGGATGGTAAGTTTTACAATCATACAAATGAGGATGCTGAGGATTTTAAGATTGATATAACTGATGATTTAAATGAACAAAAATGGAAAAGTTTTATAGCTGCAAAAGAAGAAGTTTTAATTGGTGGACTCACTTTTTTAAATAATTGGATAATAAGATCTGAAACATCTGATGCCCTTGACAAATTATTTGTGAAAAATATTATAACTGAAACGGAGGAAGAGTTAATATTTTCAGATGAGAAGGTTTACGTTCCTGGAGTGTCGTTAATTCAAAAAAATAAGGATACAGATGAAATATATTTGGGTTATTCTTCACCAAAAACTCAGTCTAGAGTTTATTTATATAACCTAGCCACAAAGAAAAAAAAATTAGTTAAAGAGCAAATAATTCCCTCTGGACATAACCCTAGCGACTACATAGTTGAAAGAGTTGATTGTAAATCACACGATGGAAGAATGGTTCCACTAACAATTACTAGGCATAAAAACACTAAATTAGATGGTTCTGCCAATTTATTACTTTATGGCTATGGTTCTTATGGAAGCTCTATGAGCCCTAGTTTTTCCTCTACAAGATTAAGTTTAATAGATCGAGATATTATTTGGGCTACAGCCCACATAAGAGGTGGAATGGAAAGAGGAATGAGGTGGTGGAAAGAGGGTAAGCTTCTTAATAAAAAAAATACTTTTGAAGATTATATTGCCTCTGCAAAATACTTAATTGATAAAAAATACACATCAAAGAAAAAAATAATTGGAATGGGTGGATCAGCTGGAGGTCTTCTAATGGGAGCTGTTGTTAATCAAGCTCCTGAATTATTTTTAGGAATGATTATGGCTGTGCCTTTTGTGGACTCTTTAACGACTAATTTGGATCATTCTTTACCTTTAACAGTTGGTGAATTTGATGAATTTGGAAATGCAAAAGACAATAAAGACCACTTTGATTATATCTATTCTTATGCACCATATAATAATATTAAAAAAATGGATTACCCTCATATACTTATAACTACAAGTTTGAGTGATAACAGAGTATTATTTGATGAACCTGCAAAATTTACCGCAAAACTTAGGGATTATAAAACAGATAATAATCTATTACTTTTAAAGACAGAAATGAATGCTGGCCATGGTGGAAAATCTGGTCGTGACGGCGCCATAGAAGAAATTGCAATTGATTATGCTTTTGCTTTAAAAATTTCAAATAAAATTGAAATTTAATATCTTGAAATTTAATTTTTAATACATACATAAATTATTGTAAGTCGCCTAATGGGGCTTATTTATTTAACCTTGCTAACAAAGGAGGAAACTATGACAAGTAAGGATCTATCTATATTTAACACACTAAGACCTTTTTCGATTGGATTTGATGATATGTTTGATCAGTTCGAAAGTATGTTAGGTAATGGAGGGTTAACAATGCAATCAAACTACCCGCCATACAATATAAGAAAAACTGGAAAGGATAATTACGCTATTGAAGTTGCTCTAGCTGGCTTCAACAAAAATGATGTTGAGGTTGAGTTTGAAGATAATTTATTAACTGTAAGAACTAAAGTAGTTGATAAATCAAATGAGAAAACTGAAAATAGTGAAATTATACATAAAGGTATTTCTCAAAGACAATTTGCAAGATCTTTTACAATTGCAGAGGATGTAAAAGTAAATGGTGCTGAGTTAAAAGATGGACTTTTAACAATTGCCTGTGAAAAAATTGTGCCTGAATATAAGAAGAAAAAACTTATTGAAATCAAATAAGTACTAACCTTGCTTGTGGGGTTTATCCCCACAAGTATTAAAAGCAACCATTAGATACAAATCCTATAACAATAGAATTAGAGTCTATTTCAAACCTTCTTTCACAAAGTATTCCATATTTTTTAGTATTATACACTAGCTGTAAATTACCTTTTTCATTTTTATAATCCTCATCAGGATTACCAAGGTCTATTTTAAGTTTATTAATATTTTGACCAATATATTGGCTTAATTTATCATTTTCTTTTTTTATAATAGCATCAGTTTTTTGTTTTATAGTCTGACAACCAGAAACAAGTATTAGAAAAATAAAACTTAAAAATATAGATTTAAATATTTTCATAAATAAATCTTAACACTCAAAATGTAGCTTAAATATAAACTTGTAAGTTGAATAATGTTAATAAATTAGTGATTTTAAGAGTATTTAATCAAAGAATCTAATAATACTTGAGTCTAATCACAGGAGGATCAATGTTAGAAAATTATTTTAACTATAAAAAACACAAGACAGATTTTAAAACAGAAGTCATTGCAGGAGTTACAACATTTTTGACAATGGCTTACATTATGTTTTTAAATCCATTTATATTATCAGGTGAATTTGCTGGCCCAGAAAAAGGTTTTTTTGATTTTGGAGCTGTATTCACAGCCACAATAGTAGCAACGGCTCTTGCTTGTTTCATAATGGCATTTTATGGAAAGACTTGGCCAATTGGTTTGGCTCCTGGAATGGGAATAAATGCATTTGTTGCATTTGGCGTTGTTGCTGGCATGGGATACACACCTCAGGCTGCTTTAGGAGCTGTTCTAGTTGCGGGGATATTGTTCTTAATTATTTCACTAACTCCAATCAGAGCATGGCTTATAAACTCCATACCAAAAAGTTTAAAACTTGGAATTGGAGCTGGTATTGGATTATTTTTAGCAATTATTGGTTTAGAAATTATGGGAGTAGTCGCTGACCATCCTGTTACTCTAGTGACTTTAGGGGATATCAAAAATCCTTTAATTATACTTGGGTGTCTAGCTTTTGTTTCAATGATAGTCATGGAAAAACTCAATATTAAAGGAAACATAATTATTGGAATTATTGTTTTTAGTATTATCGCCTGGGCAACAGGTCTTGCAAAATTTAATGGTGTTGTAGGAAGTATTCCTCCAATGACTTATCTATTTGATTTTGATCTTAAAGCCGCATTCACAGCTGGAATGTCTACAGTAATATTTACATTATTGTTTATTGACTTTTTTGATACTGCTGGGACTTTAACTTCTGTCGCTAATGTTGCAGGGAAAGTTGACAATAAAGGAAAAGTTCAAGACATTGAAAAAGCAATGATGGCAGATAGTGTTGGAACTGTAGCTGGAGCAATGATGGGCACGACAACTGTAACTAGTTATGTTGAGTCTGGTGCAGGTGTCAAGGCAGGTGGAAGAACAGGAATGACCTCTCTTACAATTGGAGTTTTATTTTTAGCTTGCTTGTTCTTATCACCTCTTGCAACTAGCTTGCCAAAAGAAATAGATGGTGCAGCTCTTTTATATGTTTCGGTTTTATTTGTAAGAAATATTACTGATATTGAATGGGACGATATTGGTGAGTCTGCTCCTGCGGTACTCGCTATGATAGCAATGCCTCTAACATACAGTATTAGTAATGGTATAGCTTTAGCATTTATATCTTATGCTTTAATTAGACTATTTACTGGTAAGTTTTCTAGCACTTCACCCGCCATATGGGTAATTGCTATACTTAGTTTTGTAAGCTTTGTTGTTGCTTAAAAATTAATTCATAGGGCTAGATTAAATTCTAGCCCTATTTATTTTTCTTAATTATTTCTTCCATTGATAACTCCTCATAATGTTCAGTTGGCTGAACAATCCATGGGTCAGACTCTAATTTAATTGGACAAAAATCTGGATTAAATGTGGATGATTTTTTTTTCCACAAACATGCAGTTTTAATTTCTTTTATATAGTTTTTAATTGGTTCGTATTTTTTTAACCACTCAATACTTTTGTTTAATGTTAATCCAGTGTCGGACAAATCATCGACTAAAAGTACTTTATTGAAATCTTTATTTTCAGCTAATGAACTTATTTCTCTTGCAAATATCAGTTGCCCCTGTTTATCTTCCATTCCTTTTCCTGAATAACTTTGAATAACTATATACGCAATAGGAAGTTTAAGGATTCTTGAAAGTATATCCAAAATTGGAGCTGCACCCCTCATAATTCCAACTAATACGGTTGGTTTATAATTATTATGAATTTCTATTGCCAGTTTTTCAACAATTTTTGTATACTCTTCAAAGCTGATAATTAATTTTTCTGACATTAAAATTTTTTATCATATTAATAGATTTAAAAAAGAATAAAAAATTATGAAAATATTTGATTGCTTTATGTATTTTGATGAAGAGCTCATTTTAGATGTAAGGCTTAATACTTTGAACAAATTTGTTGATTATTTTGTAATTGTAGAAAGTAAGTTTACGCATAGTGGTGAAGAAAGAAATTTACGATTTAATCATCAAAAGTTTGAGAAATTTAAAGATAAAATTATTTACTTAATTTATGACCAGCAACCAGCAGGTGTTAAATCAATTAATAACAAAGATACTGAACACGAAATTTCGAGCCAATATATTTTTAATGCGGGTCACAGAGAAAATGGTCAAAGGAATTATATTGCGAAAGGTTTAGTTAATGCAGATGAAAATGATATAATTTTAATTTCAGATGTAGATGAAATACCAAATTTATATAACATTAATTTTAAAAATATTGATGAGAAAATTATTTTATTTAAGCAAAACATGTTTTATTACAAGTTTAATTTACATTTACCCAAATTAATTTGGACGGGAACAAAGGGCTGTAAAAAAAAGGACCTACTTGATCCTCAATGGTTAAGAAATGTAAAAGATCGTAAATACCGTTTTTTTAGATTAGACACTTTGTTTTCAAAAAATAAATACCAAAGCATAAAATATATAAATAATGGTGGTTGGCACTTTACTAATTTAAAAACAGCCAAAGAAATTGAATTTAAATTAAAATCATATTTACATCACAGAGAATTTGATGTGAATCCATTAACGGTCGACCAAATAAGTAAAATTATAAATGATAAAAGAGCAATCTATAATTTAAATGTTGATAAATCTGATAGCAAATGGAGAGGTGGAGATAAATTAGAAAAATTTGAAATTAAAAAACTTCCAATTTATATTCAAGAAAATTTAAATAATTTTAAAGAATGGATAGATTAAAATGAAAGCATATTGGATAGCTCGAATTAATGTTGATGATAAAAATGCTTATGCAGAATATGCAAAAAGAGCTGGACCAGCTGTTGCAAAATTTAAAGGTAAATTTCTGGTAAGAGGTGGTAAATTTCTAGAACTTGAGGGCAAAAACCCATATGCAAGGAATGTTGTAATTGAATTTCCATCATTTGATATTGCTAAAGAGTTTTATAAATCTAAAGAATACCAAGAAGCAAAATCCTTTAGAGATGGAAAGGCAGACTTCAATGGTATTGTTATAGAAGGTTTTAGTACTGAATAGGTTCAGGATCTATGCTACGCCATAAATACCATGTTGCTACTGAACAATAAGGTGAAAATTTCTTTTGTAAAAAACTTACATAAGAATCTGGTGGTAGGTATTTCTTTTTATAATTTTTTGATATAGCTCTTAATAAACCTATATCTTGTACAGGCCATATATTTGAACGATTATAAGTAAATAATAAAATCATTTCAGCTGACCATCTGCCAATTTGTCTTAATTGAGACAAATAAATTATTGCTTGCTCATCAGACATTTTTGAAATTAATTTTGGATTGAATGATTTATCGAGTATTTGTTCTGCTAAACTTTTTATACCCTTAACTTTTTGTCTACTTAGTCCACAGCTTTTTAATTGTATGCTAGAAAGCTTTACAACCGATTTTGCTGTTATTTTATTTGAGCATTTTTTTTTAAATTTTAAAAAAACAGAGTTAGCTGCTGCTACACTAATCTGTTGACCAATAATACTTTTACATAATGAATAAAAAACATCTTTCCTAGAGGTAAGTACTGTTTCTGAAGGAGATTTATATTTTTCAATCAAAAATGACATAGTTTTATCTTTTTTAGATAAATACCTTTTTGCTGTATTCCAATATTTCGGTTTTTTACTCATGTCTTGTAGTAGATGGTATTTTTTCTTTATGATAAATTTCACGTCTAAAAATAATAAGAGAAGCAAAAATCACAAGTGATGCCCCTATTAGTGTTTTAAATGTAGGAACTTCGTTCCAAATCAAATATCCAAAAATTACAGCAAAAACTAAAGATAGGTATTTTAGGGGAGCTACTAGAGAAACCTCTGAAAGCTTATAAGATTGGGTTAAAAATAAGTTAGCAGACCCACCTGTTACACCAATTAAAGCTAATAAAATAAAATCCTTTAAATCTGGCATCTTCCATCCCATTGATATTGTAAAAAGACCAGCAATAGAAATAGTGATAGTAAAAAATATAGAAATTAACCAAATTGGTTCTGATGTAGATAATTTTCTAATTGTGATTGTAACAAATGCCATCCCAATACAAAAAATCAAAGGTAGTAGATAATAAATATTCATTTGATCAAATCCTGGCTCGGAGATTACAATTACTCCAATAAATCCAATTAATACAGCTCCCCATCTAAATAAGCCTACTTTTTCACTTAATAAAAAAATAGATAAAACTGTAATGAACAATGGTGCTGCGAAAGACAAACTGACAACTACAGCAAGAGGAAGTTTTCTTAAAGCTATGACTATCGCAACTAAAGCTATCAAGCCCATTAAGCATCTAAATAAGTGTTCTTTAGGTCTGTTAGTTTTATAAAAAGTTTTTAATTTATTTTTTGGAATTAAAAAAAATGTGGGTAGCAGCCCAAAAAACCCCCGAAAAAATAAAACTTCACCAGTAGGATACTCACTTGACCATTTTACAAGTAAGTCCATAACCGAAAAAGTACAAACAGCCAATAACATGTACAAAATACCTAATTGATTTTTAGTAAACATATGAATAATTTGTAGATTAAATTAAAGGATAATCAATGGAAATTGCAATTTTAGGTTTAGGATGTTTTTGGGGACCAGAAATTAAGTTTAGTAAACTTAATGGTATTATAAAGACAGAGGTTGGCTATTGTGGAGGTGACAATAAGCAAACAACTTATAAAGAAGTTTGTTCAGGTACAACAAATCATGCAGAAGTAGTAAAATTAGATTTTGATCCTGAGGTTATTTCATACGAAAAAATATTAGAATTTTTTTTTGATATTCATGATCCAACAACTCTAAATTCTCAAGGGCCAGACTTTGGAACTCAGTATAGAAGTGAGATATTTTATTTGAATGATAAGCAAAAAAATATTGCTGAAGAAATTAAGAATAAATATAATGACAAATTCTCTGGCAAAATTGTTACCAAAATATCATTGGTAAAAAATTATTGCACTGCAGAGGAATATCATCAAAGATATTTAGAAAAAAAATAAATGTCTTTAGTTGACACAAATTGGTTAGAAAATAATCTGAAGAATGTAAAAATTATTGATTGTTCATGGCATATGCCTCAAACAAATAGAAATGGCTTTGAAGAATTTAAAAAACAACATATTCCAAATTCAATTTTTTTTGATTTAGATAAAAACTCAAAACTAAACACTGACTTACCTCACATGCTGACTGATAAAATTTCATGGGAAAAAATTGTTTCGGAGATGGGTATTAACAATGAAGATAAAATAGTTATCTATGATAATTCAGACGTAATTAGTTCTTGTAGATGTTGGTATAATTTTATTTACTTTGGTCACAATCCAAAACTTGTTCGAGTTTTAGATGGAGGTTTAAAAAAATGGAATAAAGAAAATAGAATTACTAATGACAATTTATCAAAAATATTAAAAAGTAACTACAAAGCAGATGAAAAAAAAGAATTAGTGAAAAACAAGCTAGATATTGATGAAAATATTACCCTAAAAAAATTCACCGTTATTGATGCAAGAAGTAAAGAAAGATTTGAAGGTAAAATTGCTGAACCAAGAAAAGGTCTAAGGAGTGGTTCAATTAAGAATTCTTTTTGTTTACCTTATACTGAATTAATAAATAAAGATGGGACTTTTGTTACTAAAGATAAAATTTTAGAGAAATTTAAAACTACTAAATCTGACTTTAACAATAATCTTGTATTTTCATGCGGTTCAGGAGTGACAGCCTCTGTTTTAGCCCTTGCTTATTCTTTAATAGATAATAAATATATGCCTACTATTTACGACGGTTCATGGAGTGAATACGGAAAATTTTAAAATATGAAAAGATCAACTAAAATTACATCCATAATAATAATATTTTTTCTAATAATTACAATTGTGGTAGTGGCCAGAACACTTGTCGGTAATCATTTTGCTAAAAAATTTGGAAAAAGACCTCCTCCTGGGGTTATAGTAACAGAAGTTGTTAATATTAATTTTTCAGAAAAAATTGATAGCTATGGAACAGCTGTCTCCAAAAAAAACGAGTCATTTAGAATAAAAAGAGATGATCTTATAAATGAGTTGGATCTGAAGAATTATGTTAAAAAAGATGAAGTAATAGTAAACTTAAAAGAGAGTAATATAATTGCTCCATTTAATGGTGTGTTAGGCTACAGAGGAATTACGGGGGATATTCTTGACTCAAGTAATTCAATTATTATCACACTAGATGATAATTCTGTTATTTTTGCAGATTTAAAGATCCCAGAAGTTTTCGCTCCTGCAATAAAAAAAGGGTTACCTATCAAAGCCAAATTTTCTGGTAACAAAAAAAAGATATATGATGGTGTGGTCTCTGCAGTTTCTAGTAGAATTAATGCTGAAACACG
>JADHRF010000033.1 GCA_016777565.1 Pelagibacteraceae bacterium | reverse complement strand
CCTTCAAGAAATGCACGTGCGTACATACCAGGAGCGGAGTGCCCTTGAAAATAAACTAAATCACCACCAAAATTTTTATTTTTAGCTCTCCAAAAATGATTCATACCAACATCGTAGAGTGTAGCCGCTGAAGCAAAGGTCCCAATATGTCCACCAAGTTCACTACTTATTTTATTCGCTCTGACAACCATAGCTGCAGCATTCCATCTAATATATGCACGTATTTTTTTTTCAATATTTTGATCTCCAGGTGATTTAACCTCCAGTTCAGGAGGAATGGTATTTATATAGGGCGTTGTTCTTGTATCTGGTAGAACCAATCCAGCAGTATATGCTTCTGATATTACTTTATTTAACAAATAACTTGCACGAGAAGATCCATCATTCTCTATCACTGCATTGAGAGACTCAATCCACTCTCTTGTTTCAACAGGATCAAGATCATCTTTTGATGAAGGTTCTGCAAAAACTTTTTTAACAGTGTTATTTGAATCAACGCTTTCTATTTCTTTTTTTTCAATAACTTTTTCTTCTCTAATAGGAGCATTTTTTGATTTTTCTTTTTTTTCGACTGAATCTGATATGCCGTTTTCAAGTTTAGCTAATAAACTTCCTTTTGAAACTTTATCTCCCACCTTGACACTTAACTCTAAAACTTTTCCATTAAAAGGCGATGGTACTTCCACGCTAGATTTATCACTCTCTAATGTTACAATTGGGTCATCTTTGTTGATTTGATCACCGACTTTCACCAATATTTCAATGATCTCTACGCTGTCGAAATCTCCAATATCAGGAACGGATATGTTTTGAGCCATAAATTTATCGCAATTTACAAAATATACAATCAATTACAAACAATAAAGATGTTAAAAACGACATTTAAAAGCACATTTAATAGCATAAACAAATGATTCTTACGTATTATCCTATATAATTTATTTTTAATTTACGTACCCGTAGTTCAACTGGATAGAATGCCTGATTACGAATCAGGAGGTTACAGGTTCAACTCCTGTCGGGTACAGAAAAAAATTTTTAAAAATATTTAATCTTTATTTGTTCTGGGATACTATAGAGTCAATTCCTACATCACTACTGTCTTTTACTATCTTTTTGTTTTTGGTAAAGAAAGTTTTCTTTTCTAATCTTGACACATATTTAAAATAAAATTTTAGATGATGTCCAAATGTTAGGAGTATTCCTTTGAATGAGGATTGACTCAGATACTTGTATCCATAAAAAGCAAAATAAACCCATGTGTAAATAAATTGAAAAGGAAGAGAAATAAGAAAATTAGTAAAAGGTCTAAGAAATGGAAATTGTACTATTATACTGAAAAGTTTATGAAAATTATCAATTTTTCTTTTTTCCATTTTATCGTACTTTAAGTTAGTGCCAGTTTTGTTTGATATACTCGTCTTCTCATAGTCATCGTCAAAATAGCCAATTCTTTTTGCTAATGTACCTATTTCAGTTCCCGGATATGGATATAAAATCGAAGACCATGCAAAATAAGGTTTTAATTCAATATTAAAATCTAAAGTTTTATAATCTACCTCAGTAGGATTTTCTATTGGTAGACCAATTAAATTTTGAGTCATAAGTTTAACTTTATTTTTTTTAAGAATTCTTGCAGACTCTATTATTCTTTCATTCGTAGTATTTCTTTTTAAAACTGATCTTGCTGTTTCATTATCACCACACTCAATACCCATTGCCACGTGGGTGCAATTCATTTTTTGTAAAAGAAATCCTGTGTGTTCTGTTACTGTTTCGGGTCTTACATTACAAAAAAGAGGAAGGCCAATTTCTTTAGGGTATTTTTCCGCAAATTCTTCAAGCCATCCTTTTGGTTTTAAAAGAAAAATATCATCATCAATATTTACACGGTCCATAAAATAATTATCTTTTACTTCTTTTATTTCAGCTATCATACTATCTACAGATCTAGATCTTATCATGTCACCCTTACCTTTTGTTAAGGCGTTATATGCATGATTAAAACAGTAAGTACATTGATATGGACATCCTCTTGTTGCCATAAATAGTTTGGTACCTCTAGCTCGCAGAGAATTATCAACATCATACATTAAGGCTCTGTCTGGTCTTGGTGGTTCATCAAGATTATTAACTAAATCTCCGATTGGATTTTTTACAATACTTCCGTCTTCTTTTTTAAACCAAAAGTTTTTTGTACTATAAAAATCCTCATTTTTTTCTAATTTTTCAATTAATTCTAAAAAATAAATTTCACCTTCACCACGGCAAATAGCATCAACATTTTTTTTTTCGATCATATCCGGGCTATAAGTAGGATGAGGACCTCCAAAAACTGAAAGAGCGTTGTGATGATTTCTTACCATCTCGTTTAATTCCATATGATAAATATGTTCGCCGGTCATAGTGCTGTATGCAAGAATACCAGCATTATAAAGTTTCACTTCTCTTATAATTTGTTTTTCGGTTAACTCCTCGGTTAGAGTTAACTTAACCCCATGACCTTTATTTTTTAAGGAGCTTGACAAAGTCATTATGCCAAGCCTTTCGTACATACCTGTATTTTTTAGAAGAAAGTGTATTCTCATGAAATTATATCTAACAATGTGTTAAGAAACTAAATACGGTAATTTTTACTGGCAACTAAATAGATTAATTAGAATATTAATCAAACATATGCTAAAAATGCTTTATTATGTCTTTGGCTAATGGAGTAATTTTATTCTTTTTGATAATTTTCTTAGCATTAGTTTTTTTATCTGTTTTACTCTAATTTTTTTTAGAATGAGAAAATCCTATTGTTAATGCTAACATCAGAAATATTACAGTAGCATTGCTAGTTGTAAAAAAACTACCCGAGCTTCTTAACGGAAAAAATTCTAAGCATGTTATTAAAAAAAAAGGTAAAGTTATCAATCTTAAATTTAAACTATTTATATAAAATTTTAAATAATCAAAAAAACAAAATATAAAAATTAGATATATTAGAGTTAAACCTATCAAGCCTGTATCAACTAATAGCTCAATCGTGTAATTATGAGGATGAGTATTACAAGTCTGACCAGGGTCATAACTACATTTTAATCTAAAAGACTTTAAGCCTGAACCAAAAATCTTATTTTTTTTCCATATTTCAAAACCAGTATTAAAATGCAAAAGATATTCATCTACATCAGGTTTTGAAAATTTATCAGCATCGTCACTTTTAATTAAATCTACTGATTTATTTAGAATTAATTTTGAACTATTAATAAAATTAGCTAGTTTGACGGAAATATAAAATAATGGGGTATCTGAGAAGTTTTTATGTATATGTGAACTACCACCTTGTGTCGGTACTCCCTCATAATATTTTAACAAACCAAATACAAGTGCCGAACATAATATTAAAAAAAATAAACTTTCTTTTATTTTTTTTTGCAAAATGTAAAAAGCAAAAATAGAGGCAGCATAAAGTAATAGTGGCATTCTATTTCCAGTCAAAACTATCAAAATAAAAAAAATAATAAAAAGAATAAGTGAGTAAAAATTTACTTTATTTTTTAGAAAATATGTAATTATAAAAACGATTAATAAAAGGGAAAATTTTTGAATATAACCGCCTGCTATTAACTCAGATCCAAAAAAACTAGAGTGGTGGCTTGCATTTGAAGCTTGTCCTAATAAATTTTTGTTAAAAGTAGCTTGTAAAAAAATATCAAATCCGATGACTAATACTAAAAACGAGCAAGAAATGTAGAAAAGTTTAATATTAAGATGATTTTTTTCAACTAGTTTATTTAAAACTAAAAAAAAAATTAAGTATCGTAGAAAAAGAAAAGATTTAATTATATGAGATTTATAAAGAATATCATCGTGCAAATTAGGTATATTTTGAAATAACGTTATTAATATTAGATAAGAAAAAAAAGCATATATTAAATATTGGTATTTTTTTGTATTAATTTTAAATATTTCTAATTTGTAATTTAATGCCCCTAATAAACAAATTAGAATAATATTTAAATTCGTAGCTAAGTTTCCAATTATTAACGACAAAGGAATGCACATAACAAGAATATTTAGTAGATTGTTGTAAGTAAATTTTTTTTCAATAAGCATAAATAAGAATTATAGATCCTAATATTACTCTGTAAACCACAAAAGAAGTTAAATTAAACTTAATCAAGAATTTAATTAAAAATTTAATCGTAAAGTAAGAAAATAAAAATGATAAAAAAATACCTAGTAAATTTAGTAGCGAAACATCATAGCTACTATTCTTAATTAATTGTTGCATCCCAAACAAACTCGCTGCACTTAATGTTGGTATAGATAATAAAAATGATATTTTTGCTGCATCTAATCTATTAAATTTAAGAAAACGTGCTCCACTTATAGTTATTCCTGATCTGCTAACACCAGGAATTAGTGCTAAAACTTGAAAAAGACCTATATATATAACAGTTCGGTAATTAAAATTTTTCTTTAGCGTTTTTTTTATTTTAAACTTATCTGTTATATAAAGAAAAAAACCAAAAATGACTGTAGACCAACCAATTACTTTATAGTTTCTAAAATAATCTATTAGATTAAACTTAATCAAAAAAAATCCTATTATAATTATTGGTACCGAGCTTAGTATTATTTTTAAAAATAGTTCTTTATTTTTTATAAAATTTAAAAACTCTTGTTTAAAATAATATATAATAGCAAGTAAAGAACCTAAATGAAGACAAACGTCTAAAGTTACGTTAGCATTATTAAAATTAAAATATTTCGAAATTAAAATTAAATGTGCAGAGGAACTAATTGGAAGAAACTCAGTAACCCCTTGAACAACTGATAGAATTATTACTTCAAGCATTTAAGTTTTATATTCTTTTTAAATTTTATTGGTATGCATATTTGATATGCATAAAAAGCATGAAAAAAAATAAGATTTACTCATCTTTTAAGTCAATAATACTTACCTTTAATAATATTATTCTTCAATATTATGAGGTAAGTTGGGCAACTTTATGAAAAAAAAAATGCTTCAATTTATAAATTTGGATCAAACCACTCCTGATAAAAGAACGACAGGTGATAGAAAAAGTGACTTTCATGAAATTTATAAAGATTACATTAAAGATAAAGCTGAACAACAATCTAGTAGATGTTCACAGTGTGGAGTTCCATTTTGTCAAGTTCATTGCCCTCTACACAACAATATTCCAGATTGGTTAAAACTTACTGCAGAAGGTAGGCTACAAGAAGCTTATGAGCTCTCTCAAAGCACAAACAATATGCCCGAAGTCTGTGGAAGAATATGTCCGCAAGACAGACTTTGTGAGGGTAATTGTGTTATAGAGCAGTCTGGGCACGGCACTGTTACAATAGGATCAATCGAAAAACATATTACAGATACAGCTTGGGAAAATAATTGGGTTAAACCAATAAAAGTAAAAAAAGAAATAAATCAATCGGTAGGAATTATAGGTGCTGGACCAGCAGGTTTAGCAAGCGCTGAAGAGTTAAGAAAATTGGGATATCAAGTAACTGTATATGACAGATACGATAGACCAGGTGGTCTATTAATTTATGGAATACCAAACTTTAAATTAGAAAAATTTGTTGTTGAAAGAAGAACTAAACTTTTGAAAGAAAGCGGGATTAAATTTGTTCAAAATTTTGAGGTGGGAAAAGACAAAAGTTTAGATGAATTAAAAAACACACACGACTCAATTCTAATTGCTACTGGCGTATATAAATCTAGAGAAATAGATATTCCTGGTAAAAATTTAGAAAATATTTTTCCTGCAATGCAATTTTTAACTGCTTCAAACAGAAAAGGGTTAGGGGACAAAGTTAAATTATTTGATAATGGCACTTTAAATGCTCAAGACAAGAACGTTGTTGTGATAGGTGGAGGAGACACAGCAATGGATTGCGTAAGAACCGCAGTACGACAAAAAGCTAAGTCGGTTAAATGTCTCTACAGAAGAGATAAAGAAAATATGCCTGGCTCTGCAAGAGAAGTAGCAAATGCAATCGAAGAAGGTGTAGAATTTATTTGGTTAACAGCTCCAAAAAAATTTATTGGAGATAAAATAATAAAAGAAGTGCAAGTAAATAAAATGAAACTTGGGCAAGCCGACTCATCTGGAAGAAAAAAACCAGAAGTTGAAGAAAATTCTGAGTATAATATTAAGGCAGATATTGTAATTAAGTCTTTAGGCTTTGATCCTGAAAATCTCCCTCAACTTTTCTCTACACCAGAATTATTAGTTTCCAGATGGGGTACAATAAAAATAGACTTAGACACTATGCAAACTAACATTGATGGAGTTTTTGCTGCTGGCGATATTGTAAGAGGAGCATCTTTAGTGGTTTGGGCCATTAAAGATGGAAGAGATGCTGCTGAAAATATTAACAAATTTCTCCAGCAAAAAATTTTAGAAAAAAGAAAAACAAAAGCAGCATAAAATGAATAGTTACAAAAAGTACTTAAAAAATAAAAAATATTTACAAGACAATTTGGCTTACGATCCTAGTTTTGAACATGACGCTTGCGGTGTTGGCTTAGTAGCCGCAACAGACGGAAAAAAGTCTAGAAGAATTGTTGAGTACGGTGTCGAGGCATTAAAAGCTATTTGGCATAGGGGCGCTGTTGATGCGGATGGAAAATCAGGGGATGGTGCGGGAATACAGCTTGAAATTTCACCTGATTTTTTTAAAGAAAAAATTCTATCAACCGGAAATAAACATGACGTATCTAAAAGAATATGCGTAGGAATGATTTTTCTTCCCAAAACCAATTATGCCGATCAGGAAAAATGCAGAGAAATTATAGAGACTGTTTTATTACAAGAAAACTTTTACATTTATGGATGGCGACAAGTACCAGTGAACTCAAAAGTTTTAGGAAAAACCGCAGATCAAAATAGACCTGAAATAGCCCAAGTTCTTTTTAAAAAAAATGATGAATTAGAAACTAATGATTTAGAGAGAGAACTATTTGTTTCTAGAAAAAAAATTGAAAACCAAGCTAGAGAAAACCAATTAAAAGATTTTTATATTTGCTCTATGAGCTCAAGATCAATTGTTTATAAAGGTATGTTCTTAGCGGAAGCTATTGATGATTTTTATCCCGATTTAAAAGATAAAAATTTTACATCTAGATTTGCTATTTTTCATCAAAGATATTCTACCAACACATTTCCTAGCTGGGATCTTGCACAACCATTTAGAGCTTTAGCACATAATGGTGAGATAAATACTGTTCGTGGAAATACTAACTGGATGAAAATTCATGAGCAGGACATGTCAAGTTCATTGTTTAAAAGTATTGAAGATTTAAAACCAGTAGTCATCCCAGGAATTTCAGACTCTGGTGCGTTGGACAATGTATTTGAGTTGTTAACTCACTCAGGAAAACTAGCTCCTCTTATAAAACTTATGATGATCCCAGATGCTTGGTCCAAAAGAAGCAAAACAGTTCCGAAAAACCACCAAGATTTATTTAACTTTTTAAACAGTTCAATAGAACCTTGGGATGGACCTGCCGCCATATGTGCAACGGATGCTAAATGGGTTTTAGCAGCGACTGACAGAAATGGTCTTAGACCTTTAAGATATGCAATCACATCAGATAATTTATTTTTTGCTGGTTCAGAGTCGGGAATGATAAAACTGCCTGAAGAAAAAATTATTAAAAAGGGCAAACTAGGACCCGGTCAAATTGTTGCAATAGATTTAAAGTTAGGAAAAATTTATAATGATAAAGAGATTAAAGACTATATTGCTAAAGATTATAAAAAATACAATAAGCAGATTATTGATTTAGATAAAAAAATTTCTCCAGAAAAAGAAAAACCTGAGTTTTCAAT
This sequence comes from Pelagibacteraceae bacterium, assembly GCA_016777565.1. Lineage (GTDB taxonomy): Bacteria > Pseudomonadota > Alphaproteobacteria > Pelagibacterales > Pelagibacteraceae > Pelagilacustribacter. Next base: position 4,112 of record JADHRF010000033.1, on the reverse strand, counting down.
AGATGAATTAAAGAGAAGACAATACCTAGCGGGTTTAAGCATTGAAGATCTTGAATTGATTTTACATCCAATGGCTGAAGATGGGAAAGAAGCTATAGGTTCCATGGGCGACGACACTCCAGCCGCAGTTTTGTCTAATTATTATAGGCCAATTTCGCATTATTTTAGACAGAACTTTAGCCAGGTAACTAATCCTCCAATAGATTCTTTACGAGAAAATAAAGTGATGAGTTTAAAAACAAGATTTGGAAATTTAGGAAATATTTTAGATTTTGATAATTTAACTGAAGAAAATATATATGTATTAGAAAGTCCAATTTTAACCAACTCTCAATTCAAAAAATTTAAAAATATTTTTAAAAGTAAAATTAAAATTATTGATTGCACTTTTGATACTAGCTCTTTATTAAAAGACAAAATAGAGAAATTAAGAGATGAGGCAGAGACAGCAGTGCGAGAAGGTAGTAATAATTTAATTTTATCAGACAAAAAAACAAACTCATCTAGAGCCAGCATACCTTCAGTTTTAGCCGTTGGTGCTGTTCACTCGCATTTAGTTAAATTAGGAATAAGAGGATATTGTTCAATTAACGTTGAAAGTTCTGATGTCCTTGACACACACTCATCTGCAGTTTTGATAGGCGTTGGAGCTACAACAATTAACCCTTATTTAGCTATAGATAGTATTTACGAAAGATTTAACAAAAAGTTATTCAGTCACTCAGATTTTGAGACATGTGTAACTAAATTTAAAAAATCTATAGACGATGGTTTGTTAAAAATTATGTCTAAGATGGGTATATCTGTAATTAGTTCTTATAGAGGAGGGTGCAACTTTGAAGCTGTAGGCTTAAGTCGAGCAATTGTAGCTGATTATTTTCCAGGCATGAGTTCACGAATTTCAGGAATAGGTATTGCTGGTATTGAAAAAAAAATCAAAGAACATCATAAAAAATTTACTTCTAATAATATCATCGCTCTACCTATAGGAGGCATATATCGATATAGAAAAACGGGAGAAGACCATCAATTCCAGGGAAATTTAATTCATATTCTACAGCATGCTGTAGGCAGCGGTTCTTATGATCATTATAAAAAATACTCAAAAGGTATACATAATCTTCCGCCAATTAGTCTTAGAGATTTGTTGGATTTTAAAAAAAAAAACAAACCTTTAAATATTGATGAAGTAGAGCCGTTAGACCAAATATTAAAAAGATTTGGTAGTGGGAGCATGTCTCATGGAGCATTGTCAGCTGAGGCACATGAAACTCTAGCAACAGGGATGAATAGAATAAAAGGTGCTTCTTGCAGTGGAGAGGGAGGAGAAGACGCAAAGCGTTTTGTAAAACTCTCAAATGGTGACTCAGCAAACTCGAGGATAAAACAAGTAGCCTCAGCAAGATTTGGTGTAACTATTGACTATCTAAATAATTGCAACGAAATTGAAATTAAAATTGCTCAAGGTGCTAAACCAGGTGAAGGAGGACAGTTACCAGGATTTAAAGTTAATGATGAAATTGCAAGATTAAGACACTCTACTCCAGGCGTGACTTTAATTTCTCCACCACCTCATCATGATATTTATTCTATTGAGGATTTAGCTCAGTTAATTTATGATTTAAAACAAATCAACCCAAATGCTAGAGTCGGCGTTAAATTAGTAGCTTCAACAGGAATTGGAACAATAGCAGCTGGCGTTGCTAAAGCAAAAGCAGATGTTATTTTGATTTCAGGCCATTCCGGAGGAACAGGAGCAAGTCCACAGACCAGCATTAAATATGCAGGCATTCCATGGGAGATGGGTCTTACAGAAGCAAATCAAATTTTAACATTAAGTAAATTAAGACACAAAGTGACCCTAAGAACAGACGGGGGCCTTAAAACAGGAAGAGATATAGTTATAGCCGCAATGATGGGAGCCGAAGAATATGGAATGGGAACATCATCTTTGATCGCTATGGGCTGTATAATGGTTAGGCAATGTCACTCAAATACATGTCCTGTAGGAGTTTGCAGTCAAGATAAATCATTAAGAGAAAAATTTAACGGCACTCCTGAAAAAATTGTAAATTTTTTTACTTTTGTTGCAACAGAAGTTAGAGAAATTCTAGCTTCGCTTGGTTATAGATCTATAAATGAAATAATCGGAAGGACAGATCTTTTAACTCAAATCAATAAAGGCTCAGCAAATCTTGATGATTTAGATTTAAATCCTCTACTTGTTCAAGCAGATTCAGGAGAGAACCCTCGATATTGTAAAAATATTTCAATTAATAATGTACCAGACAGTTTAGATGAAAAAATCTGGTCAGATATTAAAGATAAAATAAATAATAAAGATAAATTTAGTTTTGACTACGATATTCAAAACACTCACAGATCAGTTGGAACAAGACTATCCCACCATCTATATAAAACTTTCGGTAACAATAAATTAAGCAATGATTTAATATCGATTAAACTTAAAGGCTCAGCAGGACAATCTTTAGGTGCTTTTCTAATTAAAGGACTTAAAATAATAGTGGAAGGTGACAGTAATGACTATGTTGGAAAAGGTCTTTCAGGTGGAACAATTATTGTGCGCCCTTCTAGTAAAAGTAACTTAGTTTCTGATGAAAATGTAATTATAGGTAATACAGTTTTATACGGTGCGACTTCGGGTAGGCTATTTGCGTCAGGACAAGCGGGTGAAAGGTTTGCAGTTAGAAACTCTGGAAGCTTGGCAATCGTAGAAGGATGTGGCGCTCATGGATGTGAATATATGACTGGAGGAACCACTATAATACTTGGTCAAGTAGGAGATAATTTTGGCGCAGGAATGACCGGTGGAATATCTTTTATTTATGATGTTAAAAATAATTTTGAGGATTTTGTTAATTCTACATCAATAATCTGGCAAAAGGTTGAGACTAATTATTGGAAAGACTTTCTAAAAAATAATCTTAAAGATTTTTTTAAAGAAACAAACTCTAAAATTGCTAAAAAAATATTAGATAACTACGAGGAAGAGATTTTAAATTTTAAACAAGTTTGCCCGATAGAAATGTTAGACAAACTAGATAACCCTATTACCTTAAAGAGTACGGTTAAGAAAGTAAGCTAAATGAAAAAGATCAATATTTTTTGCTTTGGCTTTGGTCAGGTGGCAAAAAATTTTATTAAAAAACTTAATACTAAAAATACTAAAATTAATTTAACTGTTACCTCCAGAGAAGAAACAAATAAAAAAGTATTTGATGGAATTGAATATGATAGTTTTCAATTTTCACAAGACTCATTTGACAAAAAATTAATTAAAAATCTTGAGTCTTCAAATTATATTTTGGTGTCTATAGCGCCTATTAGCGGTGAAGATATTGTTATAAAAAATTTTCAAAACATATTTGAAGGAAAGAAAATTAAATGGCTTACTTATTTATCAGCAACAAGTGTTTATGGAGATCATAAAGGAGAATGGGTTGATGAAAAAAGTAAAACTAATCCAACGTCATCCAAGGGAACAGAAAGATTAAAAGCAGAAAAGTCATGGATAAAATTAGCTGAAGATCAAAAATTACCCGTACAAATTTTTAGGTTGTCAGGTGTTTATTCTAATGAGAACAATGTTTTAAAAAGACTTAAGTCTGGTGACGCTAGAATTATAAAAAAAGAAAATCAATTTTTTTCAAGGATACATGTCGAAGATATTGCCGAGGTACTATTTAAATCTTTAGAACAATTTAAAGCTAAAGAAATTTATAATATTTCAGATGATCGACCCGCGTCATCTGAAGAAGTAATTTTATTTGGATCTAAATTACTTAATGTAGACCCTCCTGCTGTAATTGAATTAAAATCAATAGAAAATGAAATGACTAGAAATTTTTATAAAGACTCAAAAAAAATTAACAATAAAAAAATGAAAAGAATTTTTGATTATAAGCTAAAATACTCAACCTACGTTGAGGGACTAACTAATATTTACAACAACTTCATTTAATTCTTTAATTATTTTTTTTAATGGATTTTTATTAGATAAACTATGATCTCCATTTTTAATTATCACTAGTTTTTTTTTTGCTTTTGAGAATATTGACAGAACCTTTCTAGAGAATGATACTGGCACCAAT
>JADHRF010000004.1 GCA_016777565.1 Pelagibacteraceae bacterium | reverse complement strand
ACAAAACCTTTAATTTGATTCTTAAAATATTTAAATTGATTTAAAGCAATCCAAGCACCCATGCTTGAACCAATAAGTATAAATTTATTTTTTTTAACAATTTTTTTTATTGAATTTTTAGCATCATTAGACCACTCACTTATATTTCCCTCTGTAAACTTTCCTGACGATTTTCCGTGACCAGAATATTCAATTGCTAAAAAACCTAATCTATTTTTGATTGCATATTTTTTAAAAGCTTGAGGTTTTTCTCCATCAATATCAGACATAAAACCTGGAAGAAAAATTATATATAGTTTTTTTTTATAATAATTGTCCAAATATCTGAGTTTTTTGGTCTTAGAGATTTTAATATATTTAAATTTTTTCATTATTTTTATTCTCAGGTTATAAATTTAATTTGTTAATGTATAATATTCATTATGTCGACTAAAATAAAAGTTCTTCAAGTAATACCTAAGTTAGGTTATGGAGGAGCTGAGACTGGTTGTTACGACCTCGCCCATTATTTAGCAGAACAAAATTGTAAATCATTTTTGATTACTAGTGGTGGCCAACTATTAAAATATGTTCGAAGAGACAAAGTAAAAGTAATACGGCTACCAGTTCAATCAAAAAATCCAATAATTATTTTTTTTAATTTTTTAATTATTTTATTTATATTATGGATATATAAAATTGATATAGTTCATGCCCGAAGTCGTGCTCCAGCCTGGTCTTGTCTGCTAGCATGTTTTTTTTCTGGTAAAAAGTTTGTGACTACTTTTCATGGGACTTATAACTTTTCAAGTAAGCTCAAACACTTCTACAATAGTGTCATGGTGAGATCAAAATTAATAATTGGTGGCTCAAACTTCATTTTTGGTCATATAAATGAAAATTATAAAAAATATTTTAACTATAAAAAACAAAAATTAATGGTGATTTTTCGAGGAATTAATTTAGAATTTTTTAATGACAAAAATACATCAGAAAAAAAAACAAAAGCTCTTGCCTTAAGCTGGAAAATAGATAAAAAAGATTTTGTCATTATTCTTCCAGGACGTTTAACAAAGTGGAAAGGTCAAGAAATTTTTATTGAAGCTTTAAATTTATTAATAGAAGAATATGCTATTAAAAATTTTCATGCCATTATATTAGGCTCAGACCAAGGTAGAGAGGTATACTATAAAAAATTATTACTTTTAGTAGAGCGATATAGGCTTAGGAAAAAAGTAACATTTATTGAAAACTGCAAAGAAATGCCATTAGCATACAAGTTAAGCGATTTAGTTATTTCAAGTTCAATTGAACCAGAGGCTTTTGGCAGAGTAGCTGTAGAGGCGCAAGCAATGAATAGGCCCGTCGTTGCTAGCGATATCGGTGGTTCTAGAGAGACGGTATTAAACAGTAAGACAGGTTTGTTGTATAGGTACAATGATTCAAAAGAATTAGCTAAAGCTATAAATAAAATGATGAAAATGGACAAACAGTCACTAAAATTGATGGGAGAACTTGGAAGAAAAAATGTTGAAAAAAAATATAATGTTGATCAAATGTGTCAAACAACCTTTACAGAATACAAGAAACTACTTAAATAAAGCAAAGAATGCCTAATATTCAACTTTTAGACGGAAAAAAAATATCTTCTGAAAAATCCATAAATGGATTTGAACTTGTAAAAAAAATTAGCAAGTCTCTTGAGAAGGAAGCACTTATCATGTCTGTTAATGGAGAGCTTAAAGACTTAAGTTTCGAAATTAAAAAAGATTCAAAAATAAAAATTATTACTTCTAAAGATAAAGAAGGGCTGGAAGTTTTACGTCATGATACAGCTCACATTTTAGCAATGGCAGTTCAAGAATTGTATCCAGGCACACAGGTTACCATAGGCCCAGTAATAGAAAATGGTTTTTATTATGACTTTGCCAGAAAAGAACCATTTACGGAGGAAGATCTAATTAAAATTGAAAAAAAAATGCAAGAAATTGTTGATAGAAATGACAAAACTTCCAGGCACGTTTGGAAAAGAGAAGACGCTGTAAAGCATTTTAAAAAAATAGGAGAAAAATATAAAGCAGAAATTATCGAAAGTATTCCGGCTGGAGAAGAAGTTTCAATTTATAGTCATGGGAATTGGAGTGATTTATGTCGTGGACCGCATTTATCTTCTACAGGAAAAATTGGCAAAGCTTTTAAGCTTATTAAAGTTTCTGGAGCTTATTGGAGAGGTGACTCAAACAATGAAATGTTGCAAAGAATTTATGGAACAAGTTGGACGTCAAAAAAAGAATTGGAAGAATATCTTCACAGACTAGAAGAAGCTGAAAAAAGAGATCATCGTAAACTAGGAAAAGAAATGGACTTGTTTCATTTCAGGGAAGAAAGTCCTGGAGCCGTTTTTTGGCATGAAAAGGGGTGGATCCTTTTTCAAAGACTTATTGAGTATATGAGAATGAAACAAAGACTTGCAGGTTATAAAGAAATTAACACACCAGAGATATTGGATAGAAGTTTGTGGGAGAAATCTGGACATTGGGAAAAATTTGGAGAACATATGTATACTTCGGAAACACCAGATGAAAAAATATTTGCTATAAAGCCAATGAACTGCCCAGGTTGTGTACAGGTTTTTAATCAAGGCTTAAAAAGTTACAGGGATCTTCCATTAAAATTATCAGAATTCGGAAAAGTTCATAGGTATGAACCGTCAGGCGCTCTACACGGACTCTTAAGAGTTAGGGCTTTTACTCAAGACGATGCACATATCTTTTGTACAGAGGATCAAATAACACAAGAGTCATTATCTGTAACTAATTTGATTTTGAAAATTTATAAGGACCTGGGTTTTGAAAGTGTAATATTGAAATATTCAGATCGGCCAGAGAAAAGAGTTGGAGAAGATAGTACTTGGGACAAGTCTGAAGCAGCACTCCTTTCGGCTATTAAACAATCGAAACTTGAGTATACCATAAATAAAGGTGAAGGTGCATTTTATGGTCCTAAAATAGAATTTGTTTTAAGAGATGCAATTGGTAGAGACTGGCAATGCGGAACATTACAAGTGGACCTAAACCTTCCTGGAAGACTTGGAGCATCATATGTTGATAAGGATGGAACAAAAAAAGTTCCAGTAATGTTACACAGAGCTTTATTTGGTTCTCTTGAGAGGTTTATTGGAATTTTAATTGAAAATTATTCTGGTAAATTACCTTTTTGGTTGTCTCCTAATCAAGTTGTAATTTTACCAATAGCAGAAGAAAATAACGATTATGTAAAAAATTTATTTGAAGATCTATTTAAAGAAGGTATAAAATGCGAAGTGGATTTAAGAAATCAAAAAATTAATTATAAAATTAGAGAACATTCTTTAGCTAAAGTTCCAATGATTTTAGTTTGCGGAAAAAAAGAAGTTTCAGAAAATACAGTAACAGTGCGTAAACTTGGATCAGAAAAACAAGAAACTTTCAAAAAAGAAGAATTGATTAAAAATATTCTTGCTGCAAATAAGCTTCCGTTAAATTAAGTGTCAAATTTTAAACCAAATTATTTTCAAAGAAGAAGCAAGCCGCAGGGTCCAAAATCAAACCAGCAAATAAGAGCAATTGATGTTCAGGTCATAGGTAGCGATGGAAATAACCTAGGAATTTTTCCTTTGAAGAAAGCTATAGAAAAAGCAAAAGAAGAAAGTTTAGATCTCATTGAAATTTCTCCAAATGCAAATCCGCCAGTCTGTAAAATTATGGACATGGGAAAATATAAATATGATTTACAAAAAAAAGCTAATGTAGCGAAAAAAAAACAAAAAGTAGTAGCTTTAAAAGAAATAAAATTAAGACCTGGCACAGATGTTCATGACTACAATTTTAAAGTAAAGAATGCGAAGAAATTCTTAGTTAATAAAGACAAAGTTAAATTTACAGTTAAATTTAAGGGAAGAGAGATGCAACACATTAACCTTGGTAAGGATTTAATGAATAGAATTGTTGAAGACACAAAAGATGTTGGAAAAATAGAGACACACCCTAAATTTGAGGGCAGACAAATGATAATGATAATTCAGCCCATTTAGTAAAGATAATATCGTCTTGTAAAGAATATTTAATATATATATAAAGCCACAATATTTATGCCTAAAATGAAAACTAAAAGTTCAGCTAAAAAAAGATTTAGATTTACTGCATCTGGAAAAGTTAAAAGACCCCAAGCAGGAAAAAGGCATGGAATGATTAAAAGAAGCAATGAGCAAATTAGAAGACTTAGAGGTAGTACGATAATGTCTGGCCCAGACACAAAAATAGTTAAATCGTATATGCCTTACAATAGGTAGGAATAAAAATGGCTAGAACAAAACGTGGTGTAATCAGTAGAGCTAAACACAAAAAAATTTTAAAAAAAGTTAAAGGTCAGTATGGCAGAAGAAAAAATACAATTCGTATTGCTCGTCAAGCTATGGAAAAAGCTATGCAGTATGCATACAGAGACAGGAAAACTAAAAAAAGAGAATTTAGGTCGCTATGGATTCAGAGAATTAATGCTGGAGCTAGAGCAGAAGGAATAACTTATGCTCAGCTTATAAACGGTTTAAATAAGTCAAAAATTAAATTAGATAGAAAAGTATTAGCTGAATTAGCTTACAATAATCCAGAAGTCTTTAAAACTATAGTAAAAAAAGCTCAATCCTCCCTTAACTAATTAGGGTCTTTGATTTATCTTATATTAATAAAAGGAATCAATAAACTCTATGAGTGATTTAGATAGTATAAATTCTAGTTTTGAACAAAAAATTAAATCTTTAAAATCAAAAGAAGAACTACAAATTTTAAAAACAGAATTTTTTGGAAAAAATGGCCAAATTACAAAACAATTCAAAAATCTTGGGAATATAACAGCGGACAAAAGAAAAGAATTTGCATCTTCTTTAAATAAATTAAAGGATCGTTTAAATACTCAACTTGATAGTAAGTTTATTGAATTGGAAACGCTTGAAATTAATGAAAAATTAAAAGATCAAAAAATTGATATAACTTTACCTGTTAGACCATTTCAAAACGGAAAGATCCATCCAGTGTCTCAAGTAATTGATGAAATATCCTCAATATTTTCAGAGATAGGTTTCGCAGTTGCTGAAGGGCCAGATGTTGAAACAGAGTATAATAACTTTACTGCTTTAAACACTCCAGAGGACCATCCAGCTAGAGATATGCATGATACTTTTTATTTAGAAGAAAATAAAAAAATTCTTTTAAGAACTCATACTTCACCAGTTCAAATTAGAACAATGATGAATGGTAAACCACCATTTAAAATTATTGTACCTGGCCGAACTTACCGATGTGATAGTGATCAAACACATGCTCCAATGTTCCATCAATTAGAGGGACTGCATATTGATAAAAATATTAATATGAGTCATCTAAAAGGCTGTTTAGATTATTTCATTAAAGAATTTTTTGAAGTTAAAAATCTTAAAATGAGATTTAGACCAAGCCATTTTCCATTTACAGAACCTTCAGCAGAAGTTGATATTGGTTATAGAATTGAAAAAGGGAGAATAGTCATAGGAGAAGGAGATAAATGGCTAGAAATTCTAGGTTGTGGAATGGTACATCCAAATGTTCTGCGAAATGTAAAAGTTGATTCTAATAAATATCAAGGATTTGCATTTGGCATGGGGATAGATCGTCTTGCAATGCTTAAGTATGGCATTAATGATTTAAGAGCTTTTTTTGAAAGTGATTTTCGTTGGTTAAGCCACTTTGGATTTGACCCGCTTGATGTTCCAACAAACTATAGAGGTTTAAGTAAATGATAATTACATTACCCTGGCTCAAAGAGCACCTAAACACAAAAGCTAACGAGGGAAAGATTTTCGATCAACTTACTAATATTGGCTTGGAAGTTGAAAGTGTTAAAGAAAATTCAGGTAATTTAGGCGAGTTTAAGATTGTTAAAATATTAAAAACTGAGAAACATCCAAATGCAGACAAATTAAAAATCTGTGATGTAAGTCTTGGTAGCGGAATGGTTGTAAAAGTTGTATGTGGTGCAGCAAATGCTAGAGATGGATTAGTAACAATATACGCGCCTCCAGGGGCAAAAATACCTAAATCGAATCTGAAATTAAAAGTTGTAAGTATTAGAGGAGTTGAGTCAACCGGGATGCTTTGTTCTGAAAGCGAATTAAATTTATCCGATGAAAGCCAAGGAATTATAGAATTAAAAAGCAAAGAAAAAGATGTTGGAAAAAGTTATTTTAAAAGCAAAGGCGAGAAAGTAATAGACATTTCGATAACACCTAATAGACCTGACTGTTTAGGTGTTCGAGGGATTGCAAGAGATCTAGCTGCTTCTGGATTGGGAAAATTTTTAAATTTAAAAAAAAATTCTTTTAAACAAACCTTCAAACAACCAATTAAAGTTTCAATTTTAAAAGAAAAAGATCAAGGATGTTTGGTTTTTGGTAGCTGTTATATTAAAGGAATAAAAAACAAAGAAAGTCCTTCGTGGTTAAAAGAAAAAATTCTAGCACTTGGCTTAAAACCTATTTCTGCTGTTGTAGATATTACTAATTATGTAATGTTTGATCTTAATAGACCTTTGCATGCTTATAATGCAGATAAAATAAACAAAGAACTGATAGTTAGAAATTCAAAGACAGGAGAAGGTTTTGAAGCGCTGGATAATAAAAAATACAAACTAGACAATGGAATGTGTGTAATTACTGATAAAAGTGAAATCCTTGGGCTAGGAGGTATTATTGGTGGAATTACAACATCAACTGAGCAAGATACTAAAAATATTTTATTAGAATCTGCTTATTTTTTACCAACTTCAATAAGAAAATCTTCTAAAAAGCTTAATATTATTACAGACGCAAAATATAGATTTGAGAGAGGAATAGATCCGAACTCAATAACGGAAGGTCTAGAAATAGCTACGGCTCTTATACTTAAGATTTGCGGTGGAAGTGCAAGTAAATTTTTAATTACAGGCTCTAACTCTCAAAAAAACAAAGTAATTAATTTAGACATTAAAAAGTTTAAAGATGTAATTGGTATTTCTATCTCTAATCAAGAAGTAAATAAAATTTTAACTTCATTAGGTTGTAAAATAAAAATTAGTAAAAAAACTATCAAGGTTGAAGTTCCATCATGGAGACCGGACATCTCCCAAGATATAGATTTAATTGAAGAACTGATAAGAATCAAAGGTTTTGATAAAATTGAACTAATTAAACCAGAAAAAAATAGAGATAAAGAAACGCTTAATTTTAAACAAAAATTATTTCATTTATCTCAAAGAGCTTTAGCAAGTAAAGGGTACATGGAAACAGTTACATGGTCTTTTACAGATTCAAAAATCGATAAAGAGTTTGCAAAAGGAGAGAAAGAAATAAAAATATTTAATCCTATATCTCTAGATTTAAATGTTTTACGAAGATCAATTTTTTCAAATTTAGCTATTCATTTAAAGAAGAATCAAGATCGGGGTAACGAAGATTTATCGCTTTTCGAAGTTGGCCCGACTTTTTTTGGAAAAAATCCCGGTGAACAACAAACCGTAGTTGGAGCTATAAAATCTGGTGCTATGAGTAGAAAAAACTGGTTAGAAAAATCAAGAAATGTTGATGTATTTGACATTAAAAGTGACACAATCCGTACTTTGGTTGAATTAGGGATTAATGAAAATGATCTTTATATAAGCGACAAGACAAAAAATTGTTACCACCCTGGTCGCTCTGGAGCTATTAATCTAAGGTCACAAAACGGACTACATCTTGCATATTTTGGAGAAATACATCCAGCTATTGTTTCTAACTTAGATTTTAAAGAAAAAAACATTTATGGACTAGAGATATTTCTAAAAAATATACCTCAACCAAATAAGAAAATTAGAATTAGTAAAGAAAATTATATAGCTTCTGATTTTCAAAAATCAGAAAGAGATTTTGCATTTGTTATAGATAAGTCTTTTAAAGCAGGTGAACTTGAAAGCATTATAAAAGCATTAGACCCAAGCATCATAAAGAAAGTAAAAACCTTTGATGTTTTTGAGGGTCAAAACATACCAGAGGGAAAAAAGTCAATAGCGATAAATGTTGTAATGCAAGCTGCTGACAAAACCTTAACCGAAAAAGACTTAGATCTAATAAGTGAAAAAATAATTAGCACTGTCAAAGAAAAAACTGGCGCAACAATAAGATCTTAATGTCTGATATTAATAGAATAAGAAACTTTGCTATAATTGCGCACATAGACCACGGCAAGTCTACGATTGCTGATCGTATAATTCATAAATGTGGGGGTTTAACGGACAGAGAAATGTCAGCTCAAGTCCTTGACTCAATGGATATTGAAAAAGAAAGAGGAATTACAATAAAAGCACAGACAGTAAGATTAAATTATAAAGCGAAAGATGGAAAAGTTTATATTTTAAATATTATAGATACACCTGGTCATGTTGATTTTAGTTATGAAGTAAGTCGTTCACTATCCGCATGCGAAGGTTCTTTGTTAATTGTAGACAGTACCCAAGGTGTAGAGGCACAAACTTTGGCAAATGTTTACCAAGCATTAGAAATAAATCATGAAATCATTCCGATATTAAACAAGATAGATTTGCCTGCATCTGATGTAGGCAAAGCTAAAAAAGAAATAGAAGATGTAATAGGTATTGATACATCAGAATCAATTAATTGTTCTGGAAAAACTGGAGAAGGAATAGATAATATCTTAGAGTCTATTATTAAAATTTTACCTTCACCAAAAGGTACTGAAAACGATAAATTAAAATCGTTATTAGTTGACAGTTGGTATGATAGTTATTTAGGGGTAGTTATTTTAGTTAGAGTAATTGACGGAAAGATAAAAAAAGGCATGAAAATAAAATTAATGTCTAACGATCAAGAGTATTTAATTGAGAAAGTTGGAGTGTTTACACCAAAACCCACTGACATAGATCAACTTAGTTCTGGACAAATCGGTTTTATTATAACGGGCATTAAATCACTTTTAGAAACAAAAGTTGGTGACACAATTTGTGATGCTTCAGATTCTCTAGACACACCACTACCTGGATTTAAGCCCAGCAAACCTGTTGTCTTTTGTGGACTGTTTCCAGTTGATAGTTCTGAGTACCAAAAACTAAAAGATGGATTAGCAAAACTTAGATTAAATGATGCGAGTTTTTCTTATGAAGGAGAGTCTTCAAGTGCACTTGGACTTGGTTTTAGGTGTGGTTTTTTGGGACTACTGCATTTAGAAATTACAACAGAAAGACTTGAAAGAGAGTTTGATGTAAACTTAATAACAACTACGCCTGGTGTAATTTACAAAGTACATAAAGTAAAAGGAGATATTATAGATCTACAGAATCCCTCAAATATGCCTGATCCAACAATTATAGAAAAAATTGAGGAACCATGGATTAAAGCTACCATTATTACACCAGATGAATATCTAGGAACTATTATAAAAATTTGCCAGGATAAAAGGGGAATTCAAACTAATCTAACCTATTCTGGAAATCGTGCCGTTTTATCTTATGATCTACCACTCAACGAAATAGTTTTTGATTTTAACGATAGGTTAAAATCTGTTTCAAGTGGTTATGCAAGTTTTGAATATGAAATTACTGGCCATAAAGAGGGAGACTTAGTTAAGTTAAGTATTTTAGTAAATACAGAACCAGTTGATGCTCTTGCAATGATTATACATAAAGACTTTGCTGAAAAAACTGGAAGACAAGTTTGTGAAAAATTAAAAGATCTTATACCTAGACACAATTTTATGATTCCAATTCAAGCAGCCATAGGAGGAAAAATCGTAGCGAGGGAATCAATAAAAGGATTTTCAAAAGATGTACTTACCAAGATTCACGGTGGTGGTGCTGCAGATCGTAAGAAAAAGTTATTAAAAAAACAAAAAAAAGGAAAAGCCAGATCTAAACAATTCGGACGAGTAGAAATACCTCAAGAAGCATTTATTGGAGTTTTAAAAATTAGCAAAGAAACTTAATGGATAAATTATTTATAATTACAAATGAAAGTATTTTTAATTATAATGAAGAATTTTTTTGTGACAATATAGATTTAAAGTCTACTCCTGAGGGCTTAAATAATAATTTTGAAGTGAATATTATTGGGAGAAAATCTAAGCAAGCCAGGTCTCATAAAATTAATATAAAAAAAATAAAAATTTTTAACAATATCACTTCATTCTTAGCTGGAATTCATAGGTCTTTTACTTACAAAAATTCAAAATATTTAATTATTTCTATCTCACCGTTTACTTTTTTTGCTTGTGTTTTGATTTGTATTTTTAAAAAAAAGAATATAGTTTATTTAAGAAGCGATGGTTACGGAGAGTACAAAGCTATCTTGGGGTTTTTTGGTCAATTTATTTACCATGTAATGTTTTCTTTAGTCTCTAAAATTTCCCCTTTGTTAAGTTGTAGAGAATATATATTAAAAGGAAATGAAGGTGAAGTAGTTGCTCCCTCGCAAATTAACTCTCAGTGGTTATCAAATCATAAAGAAATTGACACAAATCAAATTAAACTTCTTTATGTAGGTAGAATTAAAAAAGAAAAAGGAATATATTCACTTTTGGAGATAATTAAAGATAATAAATTAGGTTTAAAGCTGTCAATTGTAGGGGCAGAAAAAAATTTTTCCAATCAAATAGTTCAAAGTAATGTGAGCGTGCACGAAGTAGAAACTAATGAACAAAATTTGATTAAATTCTATGATGATCATAGTATATTTGTTTTACCTTCGTATACAGAGGGCCACCCTATGGCACTTTTAGAAGCGCTCGCTAGACTTAGACCAGTTATTATTTTCGATGAAATTAAACATGTAATAGGTGATAAAAAAGGTATTTTTACATGCAAACGCAATAAAGAAAGTTTTTTCTTAAAAGTAGAATCTATATTAAAAAATTATAAGCAAATTCAAGAAGAAATGAAAAAAAACAATTTACCTACCAATCGTGACTTTATTAATGATTTATATAATTCGATTCAAAACACTAAATAAACTAGTAAAAATAAAATGAACTTAAATAGATTCAACTTTTTATATTATTTTTTATCATTACTAATTTTTGGATATTTTGTTACAGGACTATTTTTTTTAGAAAATGCAGCCGGAGGTGGCAATATAAGAGAGCTAAACCATCACTGGGAAAATTTTCAAATTTTTTTGAATAATAATTTCTATGATGCAATAAATTTAACAAAAGGAGGTACAGATGCATACGGCATGACTTATGACAGCAGTCGAAGTCCTTTAGTGCCGATTATACAAGCCTTTTTTTTATCTTTTTTTAATATTAGTAAAGAATACATTCCAGAAAATCTTTTTTATTTTAGATTTATAGTTTTTTTAATTTCATTACTTACCCCATTTCTTTTTTATCTTTGTCTTAAAAAAAAATTTACTTTAGTCGAGGATCATTTATTAATTTTATTATCATTTTCTGTTTTACTCTTAAGCCCTTATTTTAGAACAAGCGCCTACTGGGGTTATGCTGAAAATTATACGTTTATTTCGATGCTGTTAAGTTATTATTTTGTTTTTGATTTTATAAATAAAAATAAAAATATAAAAAAAATAAAAGAAAAAATATTTTACATAACTCTTTTTAGCAGTTTGTGTGTTTATTTTGACGTAAAAGCTATTATTATTCCAATACTATGTTACTATTTTATTTGTACATCTTTGATCTCTCAAAAAAATAAATTTTTTGCCACATTTTTGTATTTATTTTTTTCTTTGCCCTATATTTATCTATTTTACTTATGGCAAAGCCCAATTCCACCCGCTCCAACTTTTGATAGAGGTTTTGGAAGTCAAATATTTATAGAAAATATTGGATATTCGATAAGCATAATAGCTTTTTATATGTTTCCAATGTTATTTTTTAAAATTAATTCTTTTAAAGAATTAAATAAAATATTTACAAAAAAAAAATTAATTTATTTTTTTATCGTTTCTTTACTTTATTTATTAGCCCTAAATATAAGTTATGATTTTAATGCAAAACTATTTTTAGGAAAGGGTTTTTTGCATAAATTTATTGAATTTTTTTTTGAAAGCCAAAATTTAAAAATTTTATTTACAAATTTTGGTTTTTTATTTTCTATTTTGATATTGTTTTTATATGTAAACACAATATTAGATTTATTTATAATTTTATTCTTTATTTTAATATCGCTAGTTTCATCTTGGTTACAGCAAGAATACTTTGACCCCATAATGCTTTTATTGATATTTACTTTTTTTTCTACAAAAATTTTTATTAGTAATAAAAAAATCTTATTTCTTACAACTTATCAATTTATATTTTTAATAGGATCAATTTTATATTATTTAAAAACGCTTACTTAAGTATAAGGAGAGGTGGCCGAGTGGTTGAAGGCGCACGCTTGGAAAGCGTGTAAACGGGCAACCGTTTCAAGGGTTCGAATCCCTTTCTCTCCGCCATTAATTTATACACACACTCAATACGAGTTAATTTTTTTTTCACGAATCAACTATAATCAATTCGAGGTGGTGGAGGGAGACTGAAGCCACCTTATCCCGTTAAATTCTCTTTACAGAAATAACTTTTAAATTTGCAGTTTTCTTTATAAGTTTAATTGTATTCGGGATATTCATAATTAAAGTTTTTTTTTTCGGCCCGTATGCGTGAATAAGTTTTTTTTTAGATAACGCTACGGCCACGTGACCTTTCCAATAAATAATATCATTTTTCTTTATCTTATTTAGTTTTATGTTTTTTTTAAAAAATTTTATCTGCTGACTGCTATCTCTTGGACAAGCTTGATTATTAAAATTTAAACAAATTTGTATTAAAGCGGAACAATCAATACCTTTAAAAGTTTTTCCACCCCAAACATACTTTACTCCATTAAAATTTTTTATATCTTTAAAAAAATTTTTAGTTTTATATTTGATAGGCTTAATATTTTGTGTCTCAATCCAGCTATTTTGAAATTTAGAAAATTTAGAATTCACTTTATCTATTTTTAATTTGGCTGCATAAGGGAGTTCTGTAATTTTTTTTTTAAAATTAGGGTTTCTATATGTTTTCGCAAACAAAACAGAAACTTTATGCGTAGGTTTTACATAAGAAATAAATTGTTTTTTTTTAATGTAACCGACATATTTATCTTCTTTAATTCTAATTTTAAGCCATTTTGATAATCTACTTATTATCCTGAACCCTTCACCATAAATTATTTGAGTAACAATTTCAGATCTAGAAGAAGATCTTTTATATAAATTTATTACAGGATAATTATTTGAGTAAAGATTATTCATTTAGCTTAAGTTTTTTTCTAATTAAAAATAAACATATTAAAGATGGAATAACCATTACAGCAGTGATAATAAAAAATATAATCCAATTTCCATTTAACCAATCAACCATCATTCCAGATGAAGACGCAAAAAGGGTTCTTCCAGCAGTGCCAATAGAAGCAAGCAAAGCATACTGTGTCGCTGTATAAGTTCTGTCAACCAATGCTGATATAAATCCCACAAATGCAACTGTCGCAAATGCGGCTGAAAGATCATCAACAAGAACTGTAAAGGCAAATAATATTTCTGAACTTCCAATCCATGCAAGCAAAGAAAATAAAAGATTAGTTGAAGCCATAAAAATACCTGAGACAATCATGGCTTTAACTAGCCCCATACGTACTGCAAATAAGCCGCCTAACAAAGTAAACATAACTGTCGTTAGCCAACCAATTCCTTTAGAATAAAAAGCTATATCAGTTTTGGAAAAACCAATTTCTTTATAAAAAAGTATCGACATTCTTCCGAGAAATGCTTCACCAATTTTGAATAAGAAAATAAAGCCAAGAATTCCCAAAGCTACACTAGTAGTATTTTTCTTAAAAAAACTAATTAAAGGACTAATTGCTGTTCCGTAAAGCCAAGCAAGCTTTTTAGTAAAGAAATTAGAAACACCAATTTTATCAATAAGTTTTTGATCAGTTATCTTTTGTGAATTAATTTTTTTTTCTGAATTTTTTTCTGGGATGAAAAGTAGGCCTATACTACAAAAAGTAACTATGCCTGAAAGTATTAAGAAAGAGATCTGCCAATAATTTTCTACTCCTTGTTTTTGCAAAATATCAGCACTAACTAGAGATATAAGGCCGCCAATTTTATAACCGGTCCACCACCCAACTACAGAAATTGCTGCTCCAGCTGACAACAAATTTTTTTCATTTTCTCCAATTTGTTCAATTCTTAGTGCATCAATAGTTATATCTTGTGTGGCAGAGGATATAGCAATCCCCAATCCTACGGCTATTACCAACCACAAGTTTTTAGAAGGATCTAAAACACTCCACGTCAATAAGAATATAAAAATGGCTAATTGCATTAAGATTATCCAAGATTTTCTATGACCTATTTTCTTTGATAAAAATGGAAGATGTATTCGATCAATTAAAGGAGCCCATAAAAAATTTAAAGCATATACTGCAAAAATTAATCCTGCCCATCCAATTGTTGTTCTACTTAAATCATTTTCTTTTAACCATAGACTTAAAGCACTTCCTATCAAGACCCAAGGAAAACCACTCATTATGCCAAGCAATAAAATTCTTAGCATTCTACGATCTGAGTAAGGTTTGAAAAAATTTGATAAATTCATTTATTTTAATCTCTCCAAAATGACGGAAAAAATAATATTAAAACGGCAAAAAGTTCTAATCTTCCAAGTAACATACCAAATGAAAGTATCCATTTAGAAATCTCAGGTATAGATTTAAAGTTTCCATTAGGTCCTATAACATCACCCAAACCCGGGCCTACATTTGATATTGATGTTGCGGCTCCTGAAATAGCGGTTAAGAAGTCAAGGCCAGTTATTGAAAGCAGCATGGCAATTAAAATAAATATAAATAAATAAGCAAAAATAAAAACAATTACTGAGTTCATATAATTATCTGTAATTTTTTGATTATTATATTTTAGAATAAATACACTATTTGGATAAATTATTTTTTTAATTTGATTATTTATAAATAGAAACAAAAGTTGGAATCTAAATATTTTTATTCCACAAGCTGTTGATCCGGCACAACCTCCTATAAACATTAAAAAAAGAAAGAAAATTAATGGAAACTTACCCCATAAACTAAAATCATTAGTTACATAACCTGTTCCAGATAAAATGGAGACGACATTAAA
Organism: Pelagibacteraceae bacterium; assembly: GCA_016777565.1. GTDB lineage: Bacteria > Pseudomonadota > Alphaproteobacteria > Pelagibacterales > Pelagibacteraceae > Pelagilacustribacter. The sequence continues at coordinate 42,109 of JADHRF010000004.1, read as the reverse complement.
TGAAGCTACTCTTATTTTTTCAACTAACAAATTACTCTCACTGGTAAATAATAAATATAAAAACATAATCAAAGTTGATAAAATAAAAAGGTAAATTAATCCTTTAATTTGAACATCTTCAAAAAAAATTTTTTTTTCACCTTTTATAAATTTTAAATATGAAATAAAGGGAATGCTTCCTAAAATAATAAATATTGTAGCTATCACTTCTATATTTGGATTTTTAAAATATCCTATTGATCCATTGTGAGTTGAAAAACCTCCTGTAGCAATTGTTGTCATTGCGTGAGCAATACTATCAAAAAAACTCATACCAAATATTTTATAAAAAAAAGCACAAAATATTGTTAAAATTAAATATGTTGAAATTATTATTACCGCAACCTGAGTAGTTCGAGGTAAAATTTTTTCAGGTTTATCAGAACTTTCTACTCTAAATAATTGCATGCCCCCTACTTTAAGTAGAGGAAGTACAGTAATCGCCATCACAATTATACCAATACCTCCAAGCCACTGCATTATAGCTCGCCATAAAAGTAAACTTTTAGGCGCTTTACTAAGATCATTTATAACTGATGAGCCCGTAGTTGTAATGCCAGACATACTTTCAAAGAATGAATCGCTAAACGAAAAATTAAGATCTGAAAGGACGAAAGGTATTGAACCAAAAAAAGCTACTGTTAACCAGGCAAAAGTAGAAAATAAAAACGTTTGTTTAAGATTAAGTTGATATTCTTCCTGTAAATTTCCTAGCATAAAAATTACTCCAATTAAAATAGTGATTAATGAAGATGATAGAAAGCTATGGCTATTTTCTTTATAAATTATCTGCGTACCGTAAGGTATCAACATGAATAAACCTAAAATAATTAATAAAAATCCTACTATAAAAAAAACAGTTTTGTTTGAGGTCATGATAAAATAGATTATTTAAATACGTACAAAATTCAACTTATTATCTTCTAATTATATCTGTATTTTGTCTATAAAATTTAATAAACCACTCTTATGCTTGATGCAAATTTAATTCAATCAACTTCTTCATGGCCTTTTGTTGAAATTAGAAAATTATTAAAAGATAGGAAAGACTTAATAAAATCTAAAAAAAAAATAATTTTTCAAACTGGCTATGGACCAAGTGGTTTACCTCACATTGGCACATTTGGCGAAGTAGCCAGAACGACTATGATGATTAACGCTTTACAGCATATTCAAAATATTGAAACTGATCTGATCACTTTTTCAGATGATATGGACGGTCTACGAAAAGTTCCAGATAATATACCTAACGATAAAGTGCTTCATGAAAATCTTGGCAAGCCCCTAACTAGCATTCCAGATCCCTTTAATAAATTTGATAGTTATGGACAACATAATAATGAAATGCTTAAAGATTTTTTAAATAAATTTAATTTTAAATTTAATTTTAAGAGCTCAACAGAAAACTATAAAAATGGAAAATTTAACAATTCTCTAATACGTGTTCTAGAAAAATATGAAGAAATTATGGAAATCATTTTACCTACACTAAGGAGTGAAAGAAAAAAAACGTATTCCCCTTTTTTACCAATATGCCCAAATACTGGAAGAGTTTTAGAAGTTGCACTTCTAGAAATGAATAAAAAAAAAGGTACAGTAGTTTTTGATGATAATGGAAAAAAATTAGAGACAGAAATTATTAACGGAAAATGTAAGTTACAATGGAAAGTAGACTGGGCTATGCGATGGTTCACGTTTGATGTTGATTTTGAAATGTATGGAAAAGATCTAACTGAAAGTGCAATACTATCCAATAAAATTTGTAAAACTTTGGGAAAAAAACCACCTAATGGATTTGCTTACGAGTTATTTTTAGACGAAAAGGGAGAGAAAATATCTAAGTCAAAAGGGAATGGTATTACTATTGATCAATGGTTGAGATACGCTTCGCCTGAGAGTCTTTCACTTTATATGTATCAAAATCCAACTAGAGCTAAAAAATTATATTCAGACGTTGTTCCAAAAGCAGTTGACGAGTATCTCTCATTGATTGGGAATTTTTCAAAACAAGAGACTAAAGAACAATTATTAAATCCAGTTTGGCATGTTCATAATGGAAAACCACCGCAAGAGAAAATTGTTATGACTTTTTCGATGCTTTTAAATCTAGTAGGCTCAAGTAATGCTGAAAGCAAAGATATCTTGTGGAAATTTATACAACGATTTCATCCTGATATTAAACAAGAAAAGTATACAATTCTTGATCAACTAACTAGATATGCAATAAATTATTTTAGGGATAAAGTAGAACCTAATAAAAAGTATAAAATTCCTAATGATAATGAAAAAAAAGCACTCACAAATTTAGCAAAAATACTTGAGACAGTTAAGCAGGATACTAAACCAGAAGATATTCAAACAATCGTTTATTCTACAGGTAAAGAAAATGGTTATGAAAAAAAATTAAGAGAATGGTTTATATTGATTTATGAAGTTCTTTTTGGAACTAAAGATGGTCCAAGAATGGGGTTTTTTATAAGTTTTTTTGGTGTTAAAGAGACAATCAAGTTAATTGAAGAAAAAATAAATAGATAAATGTTTTCACTTTTAAGACCTTATATTTTTGGTTTAGATCCAGAAGTAGCTCACGATTTAGCAATTAAATCTCTTAAATTTAATATAATTCCAAAAAGCTTCTTTCAAATTGATGAAGAAGAAATGCTCGAGATAGAATTATTTAAAAGAAAATTAAAAAACCCAATTGGATTGGCAGCTGGTTTTGACAAGAGTGCTGAAGTATACAATTCTTTATTTAATCTTGGATTTGGTTTTGTTGAAGTAGGAACAATTACACCAAGACGCCAATCAGGAAACCTAAAACCAAGGGTTTTCAGGCTTGAAAAAGACAAAGCTATGATAAACAGACTTGGTTTTAATAATGATGGTATGGATGTTGTATCAGAACGTCTTAGTAGGAGGCCTCCTGAAGATTTTCTAGGGATTAACATAGGCCCAAACAAAGACACAAAAGACAAGACTTCAGACTTTATCAAGTGTTTTGAAAAATTAAATAAATTAGCCGGCTATATCACTATTAATATATCTTCACCTAACACCGATGGTTTAAGAGATTTTCATGAGGAAAAATTATTATCTGATCTTCTAACTAAATTAAATAAATTGAAAAATGACAAAAAATTTCAGTGTCCTCTAGCTCTTAAAATTTCACCTGATATATCGGATAAAGAAATTTCCAATATAAATGAAATAATCTTAAAATTTAAAATTAATGGAGTAATATTAACAAATACAACAAATCAGCATAGAGAAAATTTATCTGATAGTAAAAAAAATGAAGCTGGGGGATTATCAGGTTTGCCTCTTCAAAAATTGTCATTAAAATTAATTAGGCAATTCTATAAGTCAAGCAAAGGAAAAGTTCCAATAATTGGTGTTGGAGGAGTTGATAGTGGCCAAACTGCTTTTGAAAAAATTGCAGCTGGTGCCACAGCGGTACAGCTTTATACGGGCATGGTCTATAATGGCCCGGGTGTTATAAAAGACATCAAAAAAGAATTAATTGAAATTTTAAAAAAAGAAAAAATCAAAAATATTCAAAAGGTTATTGGTATTAGTTCTTAGTATTTTCTTTTTTTGAGTATCTAAAGTGATGAATTAACTCTCTTAAATAAGAAAAAACAAAACCTATAAACACCACAAAAAATAAGGAAAGAGCTGCATAAACAAAAGGAGAATTTTTTGCTAGCTTTTTTATTAAAAGGCTTAAATTAGAAAGTTCACCAGAAGGCTGCGTTAATAAAATATTAGTGCTAGAATTTAAAATAAATGTCTCAATACCTATAAAAATTGCAAACACAATTAATAATAATGATAACAAGGCTTTGTATTCTGAGGCATTTAATTTTTCAGCTACTTTTAAACCTAAATGTAACCCAATAATTGATCCAAATAACAAAAAGGATACTAGATAAATATCTATAGATTCAAACTGTAATGAATGACCAACAACTACAAAAGCAGTAATAAATATTGTTACAAATAAAGATGTCCCCGGAATTAATTTGGTAGGCATTCCAATTAAATAAATCATAGCGGGAACCATTAAAAAAGCTCCTCCAATTCCCATAATAGACGCAAATATACCAACTATGAATCCGAGAATGATTGGTGTTAACGCACTTTCATATAATTTAGACTTACTAAATCTCATTCTAAATGGCAGACCATGAATCCAATAATGTGTATGTAATTTTTTTTTTACTATAACTTTTTTTTTCAAGTCACTTAATTCTTTGACACCCTCAACAAAAATAATTGTTCCAATAATTGCCAACAAATAAATATATGCTAAAGCTATTATTGTATTTATATTTCCAATTTCACTTAAGTATTTAAATATTTCTATTCCAATTAATGAACCTATGAGCCCACCTATCACTATCATCATGCCCATTTTATAATCGAGAGTTTTTTTGTACCAATGAGTAGTCGCTCCAGAAACTGATATTCCTAAAATATTATTTGCAACATTAGATACTGCATAAGCTGCAGGTATTCCTAAAAATATTAAAATAGGAGTCATTAAAAAACCGCCACCAATTCCAAATATTCCAGACAAAAACCCAACTGCAAAACTTAAGGCTAAAAGTGTAAGGATATTAATTTGAACTTGAGCAATTGGTAAGTAAAAGTCCATTAAATTTAATATTATTTGGTTGTTTAATTGTCAATCTAGATATAATAACTTGACCATCGTAAACACAGGAATTATACAACTATCAAAATTTATTTATGTCAAAAATATGCGAACTCACTGGGGTATCACCTTTAAAAGGTCATAACGTTAGCCATTCTAACAATAAGACTAAAAGAAGGTTTTTACCAAATTTAAAAAGAGTTACTTTTAAGAGTGACAAACTTAGGAAAAATATCTCATTAAGAGTAACTAACGCAGCTGTGCGTTCAGTAGATTTTAAAGGTGGGCTTGACCAGTATTTAAAATCAGCAAAAAAACAAAAGCTTTCCAGAAGAGCACAGAAGCTTAAAATAAGTATTAGTTTAACTTCTTAGTGCTCAAACACTTAAAACTAGATAAAAGTTTATTTTTGTTACTCCTATTTTTTATGGGGGTAGTAATTATCATTTCAAATTATCTTGTACAATTTCCAATTAATAAATTTAACCTTGAAAAAATACTTACTTATGGAGCATTTAGTTATCCAATAACATTTTTAATTACTGATTTAGCCAATAGAAGATTTGGAAAAGAAAAAGCTAGGAAATTAGTTTATTTTGGTTTTATACTTGGAATCTTGTTAACACTTTTCATATCTACAAATTTTGAAGATGTAATATCAATTAGAATAGCTCTAGGATCAGGTACTGCTTTTTTAGTCGCGCAACTAGTAGATATAGAAATTTTTCAACGATTAAGAAACAACGCCTGGTTTATAGCTCCAATGACCTCATCAGTTTTTGGTTCGATTACTGATACATTTTTATTTTTTTCTATTGCTTTTTTAGGAACAGGTATTCCTTGGGTAACTTTGGCTTTTGGAGATTTATTTGTAAAACTTTTAATGGCCTTTTTAATGCTAATTCCTTTTAGATTACTCATGATGAAAGTTCTCGATATAAATGTGGGAAGAAATGCTTAAGCAAGCAGGTGTTTTAAAAGAATTATTATTTTAGTGCATAACTCTTTTCTTATCTTCACTAAACAAATCTGTTAATTGATTAATCATTACGTCGCCAAGATCTTGAACATCAGCTATTTTAATTGCTTTGTCATAGTACCTTGTAACATCATGACCAATACCAATAGCAAGCAATTCAACAGAGGAATTTTTTTCAATCCACTTAACAACTTGTTTTAAATTGTTCTCTAAAAAGTCACTTGGATTTGTAGACAATGTAGAGTCATCTACTGGTGCTCCATCAGATATAACCATTAATATTTTTCGTTCTTCTTTTCTTCTAAGAATTTTATTGTAAGCCCATTTTAAAGCTTCGCCATCAATATTTTCTTTAAGAATACCCTCTTTAAGCATAAGACCAATATTATTTTTCGATTGCCTCCAAGGCGTATCTGCAGATTTATAAACAATATGTCTCAGATCATTTAATCGTCCTGGAAATAATGGTTTTTGATTGTTCGTCCATTTTTCCCTGCTTTGTCCACCTTTCCAGTGTTTGGTTGTGAAGCCTAAAATTTCCACTTTGACAGAACATCTTTCAAGAGTTCTTGCTAAAATATCAGCGCATACAGCAGCGACAGAAATCGGTTTTCCTCGCATAGACCCAGAGTTATCGATCAAGACAGTAACTAGAGTATCTTTAAATTTAATATCTTTTTCTTTTTTAAAAGATAATGAATTTAAGGGGTCAATAATAATTCTAGTTAACTTTGAAGTATCTAATGAGCCTTCCTCTAAATCAAAATCCCAAGAGCGACTTTGCTTTGCTAATAATTTTCTTTGTAATTTATTTGCTAGCTTAGAAATAAAACTTTTCAAACTTAACAATTGTTGGTCCAAATTTTTCCTTAATCTTAAAAGTTCTTCATTATTTTCTAATTCCTCTGCTAATATTATTTCATCAAACTCTTGAGTATAAAATTTATATTTTGAATCACCAAAATTTTTATTAATCTTATTTTTATTGTTAGCTTTGCTAATAGAGTCTTCTTCATCGGTCTCAATTTCTTTGTCTATCTCAGATGAAAGTTGATCTATATCAGGCAAACTAGCATCTATAGCCATTTCATTATTTTCATTATCTTTTGAACTTTCGTTATTTTCTTCTTTCTTTTTGTCATTTAAATCTTCACTATTTTTTTGGCTATCTTCATTCTGTTCAGAATCAGTTATTTCATCAATTTTAAATTGAGAGATGAGTTTTGAAATTAATGAGTTGAATTTTTTTTGATCTAACAATGAATTATTTAACAATTTTAATTTTGCTTTCAATTTGGAGTCTAATTTTTTTTTATATTTTTTATATTTATTTTCTATATTATTATCTTTATTTAAATCTAAAATACCGCTTCTTAAATAGTATTCAAAAGCATCTAAAAATTCATAATCACTATTTTTGTAATCAATTTTTGCCTTGCTTTTAGCCTTATAATAATAATCTAGGTTTTTTTTGATACCTTTAAAATATGAAGATCCAATATGTTCACATCTAATTTTTTCTGCAGCCGCATAAAATAATTTTGACATACCTCCTTGAGGTTCAAAATTATTATAAACATTTAAATCTGAAAGTTTAAACTTCAGTGCCTCAGAGTCAGCTAAAGCTCTAGTTTTTGTATAATCATTGATATTATTTACATTTTTAAGGCTTGGAAGATTTATAGTTTTGTTATTTTTTTTGTTTACTTCATTTCCATATGTTACTTCAATATTTTGCTCTCCTATAATTGACTTAACTGTTGATGAAATTGCTGTTTTAAATGTTTCTAATGTTTCTATTTTTTTTTCCATTTAGGAAATTGTAACATTTATAGATGATTCTGGTAGATCTTCACCAAAACATCTTTGATAGTACTCAGAGATAATCTTTTTTTCAATATCATCACATTTGTTTAAAAATGTTAATCTAAAAGCGTATCCACAATCATTAAATATTTTTGTATTTTCTGCCCAATGCAAAACAGTTCGTGGACTCATAACAGTAGATATATCTCCATTAATAAACCCTTTTCTTGTTAGGTCTGCAACTTTAATCATATTAGAAATTTTTTCTTTTCCTTCTTTAGAGTTATAAGATTTATTTTTTGTTAGAACTATTTCTAATTCCTTATCAAAAGGTAGATAGTTAAGCGTACTAACTATATTCCATCTATCCATTTGACCTTGATTGATCTGTTGTGTTCCATGATAGAGCCCAGTTGTATCACCAAGACCTATAGTATTTGTAGTTGCAAACATTCTAAAACAATCATGTTGTGAAATTACTTTATTTTTATCAAGCAATGTAAAACTTCCTTCACTTTCAAGAATTCTTTGAATAACAAACATTACATCAGGTCTACCTGCATCGTATTCATCGAACACCAATGCAACTGGATTTTGAATAGACCACGGCAAAATTCCTTCCTTGAACTCCGTTACTTGTTTACCGTCTTTTAGAATTATTGCATCTTTTCCAATAAGATCAACTCTACTTATATGACTATCCAAGTTAACTCTTACGCAAGGCCAATTTAATCTTGCAGCAACTTGTTCTATATGAGTTGATTTTCCTGTTCCATGATATCCTTGAATTAAAACTCTTTTATTAAAAGCAAAACCAGAAATTATAGCTAATGTTGTATCTCTATCAAATTTATAATCTTGATCAACTTTAGGAACAAATTCATTTTTTTTGGAAAAACCATCTACTTCCATATTTGTTTCAATACCAAACGTTTGTTTCACTGAAATTTTAATATCCGGTTTTTTTAGAGTTGATAAATTAGTCATTATTTTTTTCCAATTGTTGTTTTAAGTTGACTATAAGCTAAGGTAATTTTTTTAAGCTTATCTTCAAATTTTCTACTCCCTTGGTTTTTATCAGGATGATATTTTTTAACAAGAGTTTTAAATTGTTTTTGAATTTCTTCCCATTTACTATCATATTTTAAGTCCATAATGTCCAAAGCATCTCTGTCTGTACTGCTTAATTTTGTTTTTGCGTATTCTTTAAAACTTGAAGACTTAAAAATATTTAGTTTATCTTCTAAAGCATTATTCCAAAGAATATTAAAAAAATTTTCAGAAGAACCAAAGCTTTTTGTTGCTTTGTGCCAGGTCAAATCAGACTTAACAAAATATTCAATTTGTTGATCGCTCATATCAGAAAAATAATTCCATTTTTTATTAAAAAGTTTAATGTGCTCTAAGCAAAGTAATCGATATTTTTTGCTATTATCTTTTTCTACAGGGGCTTTATAGCTTCCAATTTGATCACAATTTTCCCAATCACATATAATTTTCATACTAAAAAGGTATTTATATAGTAAATTAAGAATATATGAATGATTTTTTAAACTCTATAAAAAATAAAATAAAAAAAAACATTAAAGTAGAAAGTATTTTTATTCTAGACAATAGCAATTTACATAAAAAACATAAATCATTCGATGTTAAAAAGTATCATTTAAAGCTTGAAATTGATTCAGTCTATTTAAAATCTTTAGACAAGATTAAAGCCCAAAGAGAAGTTATGAGTGCTCTTTCAGAAGAACTTAAAACCAAAATTCATGCTTTGGAGATAAAAATCAAATAATTTTATAAAATAATCTTTTAAGCTCAGTGCTGGCAATTTTATAGTTATTTGGTCTTGTCGTTTGGCCAATTTTTTTTAGTAATATTAGGTTGATTTTTTTATCATTATTTTTCTTATCTGCACGCATATAGTTGAGTATTTTAATATATTCATTTTTTTTAAAAAACTTTTTAATGTCATATTTTAGGCCATTCGAGTTATAGATATTTTTTAATTGATTTAGCGTATTTAAACTGCAAACTTTTTTTAAATAAGAAAGTTTAGCAGCCATCATCATACCCATGATTACAGCCTCACCATGATTAATTCTTTTAGAATATTTATTCTGCGCTTCGATTGCATGAGCAAACGTGTGTCCAAAATTCAAAGTCATTCTAATATTTTTTTCAAAAATATCTTTATTAACAAAGTGGAGTTTTACTTTGCAACTTTCTAAGACTGCTTTTTTTAATAAATTTGAATCTTTGTTTTTTAACAATTTTTTTGAGTTATGATTAAGCCATTTAAAAAAATTATTTTTTAAAATTAAAGCATGTTTCAAAATCTCTGCGTAACCGCAAACTAATTCTCTTTCAGGTAAACTTTTTAAAATTTCAACGTCGGAAATAACTAATTTGGGTTGATAAAATGATCCAATTAAATTTTTTCCTCTTATTGAGTTGACACCAGTTTTTCCTCCAATTGAGGAATCTACCTGAGCTAATAATGTAGTAGGAATATTTACAAAGTTAATTCCTCTCTTTATCATGCTAGCAGCAAAAGCACTAAAATCTCCTAAAATTCCACCACCTAATGATATCAAAACATCATTTCGATTAAAATTTTGTGCAAGACATTTTTCAACAAGCATATTTACATTTGCAAGTGACTTAAATTTTTCATTTACATCATATTCAAATATATAAATTTTATATTTTTTTAAAGATTTTTTAATTTTAATTTTAAATTTTTTTGGAACATTTTTATCTACCACTAAAGCAATTTTTTGAGTACCGGGGCAAAGTATTTTAATTTGGTTAGATATTTTATTTAAAACATTTTTACCAATTATTATAGAGTAGTTTGAATTTAAATTTTTTACTTTTAATTTAGTCGTTCTCATAAAGCGTAGTTATTTTTTTTACAATTAAATTAGTACTTAAATTATTACAATCAATCTTGTAATTAGCAAGGGAGTATATTTTTTTTCTATCTTTAAAAATTTTTTCTAAAGTTAATTTAATATTTTTATTATTTAATAAAGGTCGTTTTTTGATATTATGGAGTCTTCTTACTATTAAATCTGTATTTAAATCAAGCCAAAAACTTTTTGAATATAAAACAGTATATTTTCTAATTTTTTCATTCATAAACGCTCCTCCTCCTAAAGATATAACTTTATTTTTTTTTTTTATTTCTTTAAGAGTTACTTCTTCTTCTAATCTTCTAAAAAATTTTTCACCCTTTTTTTCAAAAATTTGTTTAATGCTTAAGTTAAGTTTTTTTTCTATAATTTTATCTATATCGCTAAATTCCATTGACAGCTGATTTGAAACAGCTTTTCCAATAGTTGACTTACCAACACCCATCATTCCAGTTAAAGTAAGGTTTTTTTTCAATTAATTTCCTGATTTATAATTTGATTTATCATAAATTTGTCTTATTTATTCAGTTTAAATATATTTAATTACTATGCAATTAAATTACAATAGTCGCTTTAGCTCAAAAGTTTCAACAAAAAAAAAAATTATAAATTTTTTTTTATACCTTTTTGCTTTTTTATTAGTTTTATTTCTATTAAGTAAAATTAATTTTCCAGCACCAAAAGAAGATATCAAAAAAAATATTACTAATGAAATTATCAAACTTAAATAAAAAGCTTTTTTCTTCGCTTATTTTATTTATTTTTTTTACACCTCTGTCTTCAGAAGATAGTGTTGATATTTGGAAAAAAGAAAATTTAAGAATAAAAACTGATGAAATTGAAACAACAGATAATATTTTAGAAAAAAATAAATCAAAGATTAAAATTAACGTCAATTCTTACAAGGACATTGATATTAATTCTAACACTTTAACAGCAAACAATAATTTAATTTATGGAATATTTGATCCTGAAGAAAATAATTTAACCATAGACATGTGGGTTAATTCGGAGGGAACTAGGATTAAAGACACAATAGAAAGAATTAATAAAATTGAACTTTCATCTTTTTCAGAAGATATATTTATCAATACTTTGTTTACTATTGCTAAATTGCCTGGTCAAAATATGTCCGATGAAGAATTTATAGATTACAAGTTTGATTGGCTTATAAAAAATAAAAAAGATGATTTAATAGCTATTTTTTTAAACAGAAATAATAAATTTCCTAATAAAAAAAAAATTATTAGATATTTAGTTGATGAAAATATTGCAAAAGCTAATTTGAAAGAAGCTTGTCAGAATATTACATTAATAAACAAAGATGTAAAAGACACATACTTGGATCAATTTAAAATTATTTGTTTAATTAAAAATGACAAAAAAGATGAGGCTCAGCTAATTCTTGATTTGTTGAGAGAACAAAAGTTATCTAGTAAATTCTTCGATAAAAAAATTGACTATCTTCTGGGTTTAAATGAAAAAATCGATACTAAAATAGATGATACTAATCTCTTAAATTTATATTTGTCTTCAATAACCATTCCAGACTTTAAGTATATACCTAATAAAAAAACGAATAAAAAAATATGGCAATACTTAACTAACTCAAATTTATTAAAGATTGATAACTTCGAGAACAAAGAAAGAATTAAAGAATTAGAAATTGCTACCAACAATAGTTCTTTGCCAATTTCTTATATTTTTGAGATTTATAAAAATGAGAAATTTAATTTTAATGATTTTTTAAAAACAGATGAGGTTTATCCTACATTAGACGTGGCAAGCTCCAGAGCCTTAGTGTATCAGAAAACTTTACTGTCAGACAATATTGAAACAAAATTAAAATATATTTTTTTATTAAACGATTTGTTTAAGAAAGATAAATTATTCAACATAAGTAGGAAATACTTAGATAAAGAACTAAAAGCTTTAGACCAGGATGAAATACCTTTTTCCTATCAGCAACTGGTCGTTGAAAACATTATTCAAGAAAAAAACAATGATCTAGGAAAAATTAAATACAATAATAATAAATACTATACTTCAAAAATCTTGAGTTTTTACACAGAAAATAACGTTTCAAAAAATAAAGCAGAAAAAGAATTAAAAAAAATTCACAAAAAAATAAAAAAAAATAAAAAATACAAAATTTCTTTAAAAGATATTATGCTGTTTGAGGCATTAGAGCATGACGGCATAAATGTCCCATTAAACCTCAAGGATCGAACAATTATAAAAGAGATTTCTCCACCAGTTGAATTACTAAATTTTGAAAAAAATAATGAAATAGGATTCCTTTTGCTTAGAATAGTAGAGCTTATAGGTGAAGATGAAATTTTAGATTTAGATGAGCAAACTATATATTTTATTAATCATTTATTAGTAAAGGCTGGCTTAAAAAAATTTAGTAATAAAATTTTAAACATAGCACTACCCGAAAGAAGTAAAATCTAATATAGTACTTAGTAATGACAATTAGAAAAATTTTAATTGAGCCAGATCCTTTTTTGAGACAAGTATCACATGAAGTCGAAAAAGTTGATGATGAAATAAGAAAACTAATGGATGATATGGTTGAAACAATGTATGCGGCTCCAGGTATTGGATTAGCAGCTATACAGGTTAGAGTTCCGAAAAGAATTATTGTAATTGACTTATCTAAAGACGAGAAAAAGGAACCTCTATATTTTGTAAATCCAAAAATCATAGTAAAATCAAAAAATAATTCTACTTATGAAGAGGGGTGTTTGTCTGTACCTGGGCAGTTTGCTGAAATTGATAGACCAGACCAATGCCACATAAGTTATTTGGATTATAATGGTCAAAAAAAAGAATTAAAAGCAGAGGGACTATTGGCAACTTGTATACAGCATGAGATGGACCATTTAGAAGGTATTTTATTTATAGATTATTTATCAAAATTAAAAAAAAATTTTATTGTTAAAAAACTTTCAAAACAAAAAAAAGCATTAGAAAGAATAGTAGTTTAAATTAATTAGACTAATGCCACATAAAATTATTTTCATGGGGACCCCACAGTTCTCAGTTCCATCATTAGAAGCCTTGGCAAAATCCTCATATGAAATATCTTATGTTTATACTCAATATCCAAAAGCATCTAATCGAGGCCAAAAATTAAATCTTTCGCCAATTCAAAAAAGTGCCGAGCACCTAAATTTACCCGTAAGGAGCCCAAAGACTTTAAACACTGATACAGAATTAAATTTTTTTAAAAATTTAAGTCCAGATATTGTAGTTGTTGTTGCTTATGGACAGTTAATACCTAAAAAATTTCTTATTATTCCTAAAAAAGGTTTTATAAATATTCATGCTTCATTGCTTCCTAAATGGCGTGGAGCAGCACCTATACAAAGAGCAATTATAAATTCAGATAAAGAAACAGGTATTAGCATAATGAAGATCAAGGAAAAATTGGACTCCGGTCCAATTATGAAAAAAATAAAAATAGAAATTAATCCTTATGACTCCAGTGGTAAAATTTCTGAAAAGTTGTCAAAAATTGGTGCAGAGAATATTGTGAGAGCTCTTGATGACATTTTTGAAGGTAGAGTAAAATTTTTTGAACAGGAACACGATCTTACTACCTATGCAAAAAAAATAAAAAAAGATGAGAGCAAAATAGACTGGAAGCAGAATGTAATAAATATTATTGGTAAAATTAATGGTTTAAATCCTAATCCTGGAGCATGGTTTGAATACAAAAAAATAAGATACAAAATTTGGCAGGCTACAATATTTGAAAAAAAAGGATTACCAGGTACTATTTTAGACAATGATTTTACCATAGCATGTAAAGATCAATCTATAAAAATTGTCGAAATACAAAGAGAAGGAAAAAATAAATTATTATTAAAAAATTTTTTAGCAGGAATGAACTTCAAAGTAGGTGACGTAGTCGAATAATGTTTGTCTATCAAATTATAATTGAATATGATGGAACAAAATTTGTAGGTTGGCAAAAACAAAAAAACGGTCAATCAGTTCAACAGGAAATTGAGAAAGTTTTAAAAAAAATTTTAAAGGAAAAAATTACAATCTACGGTTCGGGCAGAACAGATTCAGGCGTCCATGCTAACGGACAATCAGCGCATTTCAAACTAAAGTCTAAAATAGATAATAAATATTATTTTTTAAATTCAGTTAATTTTTTTTTAAAAAAAAAAAAAATATCTATTTTAAAAATTAATATAAAAAAAAAAAACTTTCACGCGCGATACAGCGCAAATGAGAGAGTATATAAGTATGTAATAGTAAATCGGTTAGCACCGCTCTCTTTAGACTTAAATAAAGCTTGGCATATAAAATCTAATTTAAATTTAAAATCAATAAAAAAAGCCGCAAGCTTGCTAAGAGGTAAAAAAGACTTTTCAACTTTTAGATCTTCATCCTGCAATGCTAAATCTCCTATTAGAACTTTAGATGAAGCTAAAGTAATAAAAATTAGGAACAAAATAATTATAACGTTTAAATCTAGATCATTTTTACAACAGCAAGTTAGGTCAATGGTAGGCTGCTTAAAATATGTAGGAGAGAATAAGTGGAGCCTTAAAAAATTTCAGAACACTATTAAATCAAAAAGAAGAACTGAATGTGCGCCGCCAGCACCTGCTCTTGGACTATATTTAGATAGTGTAAAATATTAGATTATTTTATTATAGTTTTTTAAAGTTTTTTCCCAAGATATTTTTTTAATTTTATTGTAAGAATTTCTAGAGAGTTGATTTGACAATAATCTATTCTTTTTAAGTTTTATAATTTGTTCTATTAATTTTTTTTTATCCTGATAAATAAGTAAATCTTTTTTTTCTATAAGACCTTTAATTCCAGACGATGATTTTAAACTAGCAATTGTCGGCAAGGCATAAGACATATAGGTAAAAATTTTATTTTGGATGCCTGTAGCAATTTCTAAGTTAGAAACTCCGCATATAGCTAAATTAATATTTTTTCTCAAAGACTTAATTTTACCCAATATTTTTACATTGTTAAAAAACTCAAGTTTAATTTTATCTAACCTATTAATTTCTCCAATTATATGAAATTCAATCTCTGGAAATGTTTTATTAATTTTTGGTAAAATATTTTTTGCAAAATGGTAACATGCATATTTATTAGGTAAATAATTGATATTTCCTATAAAGAGAATCTTATAATTTTTTTTATTAAATTTGAAAGTTTTTTTCTGTATTTTAATACCGCTAGTAATTTCTATAACTTTTTTATTAAATTGCTTGTTGTGAAAATTAATATCTTTTTTTGAAACAAGAATAATTTTATCAAAAATTTTAGAACAGTACTTTTCATATATACTAACTAGAAAACCTTCCAAGAAATAAAGATAATAAAAAATATTGAATAAACTTAAATGTTTTTTTGTTTGATTATAATTATTTGACATGAGGTCTGTCATTTCTAAAATTTTTTTTCCTTTAAATTCTTTTGGCAGATATTGTGCAGAACGAATTAGATGAAATATGATAGTGTCGTAATCTTTATGTTTATCTTTTAGAAATTTCTCAATTTTATTTGAATAAAAATATCCTAATTGTAGAGGCTTAAGCTTTAATAAAGAAATAAATGTATAAAATAATTTTAATAAGATATTATTTTTTTTAAAAAAATATTCTTTCCCTTTTTGGGTTATTTTATTGTACTCATTTTTTTTTGATACTGAAACAATATCAACATTATTATTTTTTTTTAAATATTCTATAATATTTAAAGCTCTGATTGCATCCCCAGAATAATTTTCTGACTCCAAAGATGAAGTAGTTACAAAAAGAATTTTTTTCACAATTTTAATTGTTTATTTAAAATATTCTGTGAGGATATTTTCGTATATTTTTACTAAATTTTTAAGATCTTTTAATGAAACACATTCATCGACACGATGCATTGTTTTATTTACGAGACCAAATTCAAGACAAGGGGCTATCTTTTTTATAAATCTTGCGTCCGAAGTTCCACCTGTTGTTGAAAAAACTGGATTAATTTTTGTAATTTTTTTTATTATTTTTTTAGCCATATGAATAGTAGCTCCAGGTTGAGTTAAAAAAGAATCTCCTGTTACTAAAAAATTTATTTTATATTTTGTTTTATTTTTTTTACAGATTGATCGAACAATCGAATTTATTTTTTTTTTTAAACTTACTGACGTGTGATAATTATTATATCTTATATTAAACTGAGTTTTTGCTCTAGCAGGAATGACATTATGAGCTTTGTTGTCTATATTTATAGATGTAAACTCTAAATTAGAAGCTTGAAAGTGTTTGTTTCCTTTGTCTAGAGGTTTTTCTTTAAGTTTCTTACATATAGCAATTAAACTATTAATTGGATTCTCTGATAAGTGAGGATATGCTACATGTCCTTGGGTTCCAATTATTTCTAATTTGCATGACAAGCTGCCTCTTCTTCCTATTTTAATCATTTCTCCTAACCTCTTTGGATTTGTTGGCTCTCCAACTATACAAAAATCAATTTTTTCTTTTTTTTTAATTAAATAATCGACTACCTTTTTAGTCCCATTTATAGCTTGAGCCTCTTCATCCCCTGTTATTAAAAAACTAATAGATCCATTAATTTTTTTATTTTTTTTTAAAAAATTGTTAACAGCAGATATAAAACATGCAATAGAGCTTTTCATATCGTTAGCTCCTCTACCAATTAAATGATTCTTTTTAACTTTTGGTTTGAAAGGATTAACAGTCCAGTCTTTTATATTTCCAGGAGGAACAACATCAGTGTGACCGGCATAACATATATTTGGTTGTTTTTTCCCAAGTCTAGCGTAAAGATTTTTTATTTTTGGATTTTTTTTATCTTTAAATTCTAAAATTTTACAATCGAAACCTAATAGCTTTAATTTCCTAGATATATAATTTATTGCTCCAGCATCCACAGGTGTTACGCTTGGGAAACTTATAAGGTCTTTTGACAATTTTAGTTCATTAAAATTTCTCATTAATCTCTAAGCAAATCATTAATTGAAGTTTTGCTTCTCGTTTTTTCATCAACTTGTTTAATTATAACAGCACAGTTTAGTGATGGTGCATTTGGATTTTTTTTATCAGGTAATGAGCCCGGTACAACCACTGAATAGGGAGGAACTTTACCATAGGTAATATCACCAGTCTTTCTATTTACAATTTTTGTAGATTGACCAATAAACATTCCCATACTAATCACAGCCCCTTCTCCAACAATAACTCCTTCTACGACTTCTGACATAGCTCCAAGAAAAACATTATCTTCAATAATTGTTGGCAATGCTTGAGCTGGTTCTAAAACCCCACCTACACCAGATCCAGCAGAAATGTGACAATTTTTTCCTATCTGGCAGCAGCTACCTGCTCTTGAAAAAGTATCCATCATTGTTCCTTCATCTATAAAAGTTCCAATGTTTATAAAACACGGCATGAGCACAACATTTTTTCCTATAAAAGATCCTTTTCTAACTGGAGAATTTGGTACCATTCTAAATCCAGCTTTAGCATGATCTTCTTTAGTCCAGCCAGCCGTTTTACCCTTTAGTAAATGTGATTTATCATACCAGCTACTATAAGGGCCGCTTAAAGATTCCATTTCATAAATTCTAAAACTTAACATTATCGCTTTTTTTAAATATTGATGCGTAATCCACTCACCATTGATCTTTTCAGCAACTCTAACTTTACCGGAGTCCAAATCTTTTATTGATTGATTAATTACATCAATAATTTTTTGATCAGAATTCTTATCTATTTGATCTTTTTTAATCCAAGCTTCTTCGATAACTTTTTCAATTTCTTTGTTATTCATTTATTCTCCTTAAAAATTCTGACAAATTACTCGTTCTATAGTTAATGAAATTTTCATTTGAAAATTCTGCTGCCCAAGGTTCATCATTTTTAATCCAGACTGTTTTCATTCCTAATTCATACGCAGGTTTTAGGTTTCTTGCTATATCTTCTATGAATATACAATATTCTGGATCTATTCCATATTTTTGAATTATTTTTTTGTAAGGTTCAATTGATGGTTTTGGGATAAAGTCCGAGTCAACTATATCAAACACTCCATCAAAAAGATTTTGTATGCCTATTCTTTTTGTAACATTACTGGCATGAGCTTTAGAACCATTGGTAAATATATACTTTTTACCAATTAAATTAGTCAGCTCATTTTGTAGATTTAGGTCCTTTTTAAGAAAATTTAAATCTACATCATGAACAAATTCAAGAAACTCTTCAGCATCAATCTTGTGGTTCTTAATCATTCCATTAAGTGTTGTATTGTATTCATGAAAATAACTTTTTTGAATTTTTTTTGCTTCTTCAAGGCTCACATTAAGTTTTTTTGATATAAAGAAGGACATTTTTTTGTCCACTTGATCGAATACTTTAGTATCACCTGAGTAAAGAGTATTATCTAAATCAAAAAGCCAATATTTTATTTTTTTTAATTCTTTCATTTTCTTATTAGTGTACCAGCACCTTCATCTGAAAAAATTTCAAAAAGAACAGAGTGTAGTTTTCTCCCATCTATAATTACAACACCCCTCACACCATTTTCAATTGCGTCTATTGAGTTTAAAAGTTTTGGAATCATACCGCCTTGAACTATTTTTTTAGTAATTAAGTTTTTTGCTTCATCCGGCTTAATTTCACTGATAAGTTTTTTATTTTCATCATAAACTCCCTCTACATCAGTCATAAGAAGCAATCTTCTAGCTTTTAAACTTTTAGCTACAGCCGCTGCTGCAGTGTCTGCGTTAATATTATATTTTTGTTCTTTTTCATCTTTGCCCATAGGTGACAAAACAGGTATCAAATTTTTATTCATAACAGCTTGGATTTTTTCTTTAATGACTTTGGTTGGTTTGCCAACAAAACCCAGTTCCTTATTTTCTTGCTCAACAATTAGAACATTGTTCATATTCACGTTTACACCTTCTGATTTACAATTTTTTTTTTTTAATTTTTCTACGATTTCAGAATTAAAATCTATTAAAGTTTTTTCAACAACTTTCATAGTCTGATTGTCTGTAACTCTTAATCCATTTATAAATTGACTTTCGATATTCAATTTTGCTAATTCTATTTTTATTCTCGGCCCACCACCATGAATAATTATAATTTTCAAACCCAATTTATGAAGCACAGATACATCTTCTATAAATTTATCAAATAAATCTGGATCTATTAAAACTTTTCCACCACATTTTATAACTATCTCTTCTTTTTTGTATTTACTTACGTATTTAGGAATTTGAGAAATATCTGGCGCGTTTTTCGGCCAAAATGATTTTAAATTTTGTAAGTAATCTTCTTTAGCACTCATTTAGTTTGTTTTAATTTTTGTTCTTTTCATAATGAACCATTGCTGAGCGATAGTTAAAATATTGTTTACGGTCCAATATAAAACTAGCCCTGATGGAAAAGAGGCTAAAATTACTGTCAAGAATACAGGAAAGAACATAAAAATTTTTGCTTGTATAGGATCTGTTGGTGCCGGATTTAATTTTTGTTGAACCCACATAGTTAAACCCATAAGTATTGGCCAAATACCAATAATTAAAAAACTTGGAGGATCCCAAGGTATTAGACCAAAAAGATTAAACAAAGAAGTAGGATCTTGAGCGGATAGATCTTTTATCCAACCAAAAAACGGCTGATGGCGCATTTCTAATGATATAAATAGCATTTTGTAAATTGCAAAAAAGAATGGAATTTGTATTAAAACCGGCAGACACCCTGAGGCAGGATTAATTTGTTCTTTTTTATACAAAGCCATAATTGCCTGTTGCATTTTGACCTTGTCATCTTTATGCAAATCTTTAAGTCTAGTCATTTCTGGTTGAAGAGCCTTCATTTTAGCCATTGATTTGAAAGAATAATTTGCAAGGGGGAAAAAAGTAAGTCTTATAATTATTGTAATAATAATAATAGCAACCCCAAAATTTCCAGATAGTTTAAAGAAATAGTCAGCAACAAAAAAAAGTGGTTTAGTGAAGAAGTAAAACCAACCCCAGTCAATTATCAAATCTAGTTTTTCTATATTTTCATTTTCAGCATAAGCATCTATGGTTTGAACCTCTTTAGCAGCGATAAACACTTTAATTTCAGTCTCATTTTTTGAAGATGGCTCAATAATTTTTGGTTTATTTAACAAAAAATTAGCTTTATATGCATCTTGATATAAAAAAGTTGATTTAAAATTTTGTCCAGCCTCAGGCACAAGTGCTGTCATCCAGTATTTATCAGTTATCCCAATCCAGCCTTTTTCCGCTTCTCTAGTTACTTTTTTTTCCTCTATATCTTTGTAACCATCTTCTTTTAATTCTTCGTCTAAAACTCCTATAAATCCTTCATGTAAAATAAAAAAATCTTGTAAATCATTTGGTTTTGTATTTCTTGTTACTTGAGCATATGGATATAATTCAATTTTTTCAGATGATTTATTTTCAACTTCTTGTACAATTTTAAAAAGATAATTGTCATCTAAAGTTATCTTTTTCCTAAAAGTAAGATTTGAACCATTATCCCATTCCAGAATAATAGGATTATTATTTGAGAGAACTTTGTTACCTACAACATTCCAAATACTTTTATTATTCGGAACCTTAGTTTTATTACCAATACTTGCCCAACCAGATTCAACATAGTACCCATTATCTGTTTCTTTAGGATTCAAGAATATTACAGTATTTTCAGAATCAATATTTTCTTTATAATTTTTAAAAGACAAATCATCAATTAAAGCTCCTTCAAGTGAAATGGATCCTTTTATTTTATTATTTTCTAAATAAACACGACTAGTTTTTTTTATAGAGTCTGTTCTTGAAATTTTCTGATCAATTTTTAACTCACTTATACTAGGAACAATACCACTATCTAATTCTTTATTTTTAATTGTTTCATTTTTTACAATTTCTGTTTGATTTTCATTAGGTTTAGGTGAGTCAACTAAAGCTGACCAAAAAAGTAATACCGACATTGATAAAGCAACTGCTATAAAAACATTTTTATTATCCATTTAATTAAATTCCTTTGATTTAATTTTTTTTTCTGGAACCAGGTCTATTCCATCGCTGGCTCCTAATATTTTAATAGGATGACATTTTGAAATTCTTTTTAAACTATAAAAACCACCTTTTATTAAACCATGTTTGCTTAGTGACTCCTGACAGTATTCAGAGCATGTAGGAAGAAACCTACATTTAATTCCAAGTAAAGGAGATATAAAATAACTATAAGTTTTTATAAAAGCTCCAAATAGTAAAATTAAAAAACCTTCAATCAAGGCTTTAAAATTTTTTAAAACTTTTTTGCATTTCTGGAAATAATATTTTATGGTCTTTTTCATATGCTTTTGATTTTCCAAAAACTATATAAGTATAATTAGAATTAATTGCACCCTTTATTTTTAAAAGCTTGTGCACTATAGCTTTTAATTTGCGTCTTATCTTGTTCCTTTTTACTGCGTTGCCAATTTTTTTTTTCATCACAAAACTAATATGTAATAAATTTTTATTCTTAACTGAAATAAAATTTTTAGCTGCAAAAATAGAAAAAAATTCAGTATGAACTTTTTTTTCTTTTAGCACTAATTTGAAATGTTGATTTTTTTTTAGGCTTTCAAGCTTAATCATCAAAATTAAGTTGAGATAGTTTTTCTTCCTTTAGATCTTCTTCTAGCTATTAACTTTCGACCACCTTTAGTAGCCATTCTAGCTCTAAAGCCATGTCTTCTTTTTCTCACTAAGTTGCTAGGCTGATAAGTTCTTTTCATAAAATATTTAAAGTTATATAATCTAATTAAGCTGTATTGTACATGTAAATAATGAATAAAAAACTTAAACTATTTTTGGGAATTTCTTATTTACTTATTCTATTCACGTTTTTGTATTTTATATTTACACAAATAGAAATTACCAGGTTAAATGATTTCTCATACTACAAAGAGATTCAGTTCAATATAGATAGTTTTATAGGTGATAAACTTTATATTAATTTAATAATATTTTTTTTATTTACAATCATATGGATTGTACTACTTGGTTTCGGTTCACCACTTTTAATAATTTCAGGAATTTTATTTGGTAAGTGGATTGGCACCGCAATATCACTTCTATCTATTTCAACGGGTGCTTTAATTTTATACTCAACTGCTAATTTCTTTTTTAAAGATTTAATCAATAAAATATTAGAAAAAAGAATTTCAAAACATATTGATCTTTTTAAAAAAAACGAATTTTATTACTTTTTTGTCTTTAGACTGGCCGGTGGTTTAGGTATTCCTTTTCCTTTACAAAATACTTTACCAGTAATTTTTAACATGAAAAAAATGAATTATTTTTTTTCTAGTCTACTAGGATTTGTTCCGGGCTTTTTTATTTTTAATAGCATAGGATTTGGAATAAATAAATTTATAAAAGAAGCTGATAATTTTAGTTTTTTAGATTTAGTTTTTACTAAAGAGATTTATTTTCCAATAATAGTATTTATAATTTTTTTAATAGTTTCTTTATTAATCAAAAAAAAATTTTTTAATGTTAGAAATAAATAAAAATAACTTATCTGAAGATCAAAGCCCTTATCTTCAGCAGCACAAAGAAAACCCAGTTAATTGGCAAGTGTGGTCAAGAGAAGCTTTTAATATTGCAAAAGAAAAAAAAATTCCAATTCTTCTTAGTATTGGTTACGCTAGTTGTCATTGGTGCCATGTTATGGCGCACGAAAGTTTCGAAGACAAAGACTCTGCCGAACTAATGAATAAATATTTTTTAAATATAAAAGTGGACAGAGAAGAAAGACCAGATATTGATTATGTTTTCCAAAGCTCTTTTCAGCTTTTTAATCAAGCAGG
Source organism: Pelagibacteraceae bacterium (assembly GCA_016777565.1). Classification (GTDB taxonomy): domain Bacteria; phylum Pseudomonadota; class Alphaproteobacteria; order Pelagibacterales; family Pelagibacteraceae; genus Pelagilacustribacter. The sequence continues at coordinate 18,840 of JADHRF010000004.1, read as the reverse complement.
TGGCGGGTGGCCACTAACTATGTTCCTTGATGAAAACGGTATACCTTTTATGTCAGGAACTTATTTTCCTAAAATACCGTCTCATGGTTTACCCTCATTCAAAGAAGTTATTACAAAAGTAGGAGAAACGTACAAGCTACACAGAGAAGAAATTATTAAACAATCTTCAATTATTTCTAAAAGTTTAGAATTAAAAAAATCCTCTGTTGTAGATCAAAATCTTGAGAATATATTACAAAATATTGTTACTAATTTAGACGAAGAAAAAGGAGGTTACAAAGGAGCTCCTAAATTTCCAATATTTAATATTTACGATACGCTTTTTTATTTTTTTACAAAAACAAAAAATTCTAATTATTTAGAACCAATTTCATTAATTTTAAAAAAACTCTGCTCTCAGGGAATATATGATCATGTAGAGGGCGGTCTCTCAAGGTACACCGTGGATGAAAATTGGTTAATTCCACATTTTGAAAAAATGCTCTACGATAATGCTCAATTTGTTCTTTTATTATCTAAATTTCTTAAAATTAAAAAAAATGATTATTTCAAAAAAAAGATTATTCAAACTATTGAATTTATAAATAAAAGTTTTTTAAATTCTGAATATAATTTGCTTGGCTCCGCTTATGATGCTGATAGTGATGGAGAAGAAGGAAAATATTATGTTTTTAATTATGATGAATTAAAAGATATTAAAGATATTGAACAATATTTTGATGTAAAACCAGAAGGAAATTGGGAAAATAAAATAATTTTAAGAGAAATTAAAACACCTCCAGATTCAATAATTATTAGATTAAATGATTTAAGAAAAAAGAAGAACAAGCCGTTTTTTGATAAAAAAATTCAACTTGATTTAAATTGTCTTTGGGTCAGTGCATTAGTTTCAGTTGACAAAATATTACCAAATAAAAATTACTTACAAATAGCAGAAAACTTTTATAACAATTTAGAAAAATTATTTTTTAAAGAAGATAAGCTTTTTCATACCAATTCTAAAAGCTCAGTTTTTTTGGAAGATTATGCTTATACTATAGCAATGTTGTTAGATCTTTCAGAGCAAACTTTAAAACCTGCTTATTTATTTAAAGCCAAAGAATTATGTAAAAAAACTATTGAACTTTTTTATATAAAAGAAAAATCTATATTCCAAAAAAATATTGTAGTTGAAAATGATCTTTTTCATAACCCAATAGACATTAGCGATAATAATATCCCAAACGGTAATTCAATTATGTTAATGAATTTTTCTAGATTAGGAATGAAAAAAGAAGCTAAAGAACTATCTAATAGTTTAAACGGTTATTTAAATATTTATAAATCATTAATGGTTAGTAGTATAAAATCAATCGATTATTACAAAACGATAGAAACAAGCATAAATTGTACCGAAACAGAGTGTATAATTTAATTGAAAATGAACAAGATAAATAAAGATATTTTTTACTGGATTGCCTGGCTAATATTAGTAATTTTATGGAATTATGGTTACCCTGATGCTTTACCACTTTATGATGTTTTAGTAGCGATAGGTTTATCTATCATTTTTATTTTAATAAAAAAATAAATAAAAAGTGCATCTGCAATTTGAACAGAATTAATGTCTTTTTCTTGCTGTGGGATTGCTTAACCTCTTGAAGTTTATTATTTTCTCGTAAAGTTAGAATTGCCACTTTATTAGAGACTTGCATAAATTCAATCTTCAAAGTAAAATTAAGAAAAAATGCAGGAGCTAAAATGGGAATTCATTACGACTATAAATCTACTAGAGGCGAAAAAGCAATGAAAAAAGAAGCTAAAAGAAAAGCTCGTATTGAAGAAAAAAGGGCTCGGAAGGGTTCTGATTCTCAAAAAGAAGACGAAAAGAGAATGCACGATATTGATAAACCCATTACTCTTGAAGATCTAACAAATCCTGATAAAGACTAATTAAAATTAAAATGAGTAGAGTGCCTGTTAAAAAAGATGCTCGACTTGTTAAGCGAGAAATCGCTTTAAGAACAAATTTAAAGAAAAGAAAAAAATTTAAAATAAATAAAAAAAAAAATGACAGTACAATCTGACAAATGGATAAAAAAAATGGCAAAAGAAAAAGCTATGATTAAACCATTTGTATCAAAGCAAGTCAGAAAAGGAAAAATATCTTTTGGATTATCATCGTATGGATACGATGCAAGAGTTTCAAATGAATTTAAAATTTTTACTAATGTAAATTCTGGAATAGTTGATCCTAAAATTTTTAAAAAAGATAGCTTTGTGACTAAAATTGGCAAAGAATGTGTTATACCCCCAAATTCTTTTGCCCTAGCAAGAACTATGGAATATTTTAAAATACCTGAAGATGTTCTTGTAATTTGTCTTGGTAAATCAACATATGCAAGATGCGGTATAATAGTGAACGTAACACCTCTGGAGCCTGGTTGGGAAGGCCATGTAACTTTAGAATTTTCGAATACTACGCCACTACCTGCAAAAATTTATGCAAACGAAGGTGTCGCTCAGTTTGTTTTTATTAAAGGCAACGAGAAGCCCGAAGTAACTTATGCAAATCGAAAAGGTAAATATATGAAACAAAAGGGTGTTACTTTACCTAAAGTTTAAATTCAATTTTATTGATGCAAAAACTTATCGTCAAAGGAAAAAAAAGATTATCTGGCTCAATTATTATTTCTGGTTCTAAGAATGCTACGTTACCTATTTTAGCCGCCACTCTCTTAACTGACAAGACTACTATATTAAAAAATATTCCTTTGGTTCAAGATGTATATACAATGGTCAAATTACTTAAATTCATTGGATTAAATATAGTAATTTCAAAAAGATTAAATACTTTAAAAATTACTAATAAAAAGAAATTAAAAACAATTGCTCCTTACAATCTTCTTAAAACTATGAGAGCTGGTGTTTTAGTTCTTGGACCTTTATTAGCTAGATATAAAAAAGCAAAAGTTTCTCTTCCAGGCGGATGTGCAATCGGTGTAAGACCAGTCAACTTGCACTTATTTGCTTTAGAAAAACTTGGCGCTAAAATAAAAATTAAGAATGGATATATCCATGCATCTGCTACTCAAGGACTTACAGGTAATACGATTAATTTTCCTGCCATTTCAGTTGGCGCCACTGAGAATGCAATACTTGCAGCAGTTAGCGCTAGAGGAAAAACAATTATTTCAAATTGTGCTATTGAACCAGAGATTCAGGACATGATAGTCTTTTTGAAGAAAATGGGTTGTATTATTAATTTTATTGGAAAAAGAAAAATTCTTATAATTGGAACTAAAAACTTTAGAAGTCTAAACCATGAAATTATTTTTGATAGAATTGAACTGGGTACATATTTAATTGCAGCAGCTTTAGTAGGAAAAAAAGTTAAATTTGTAAAAATAAAATCAAAATTCATTGAAACTGAAATTAAACTCTTAAAAAAAATGGGTGTTAAAATGAAATTAGAAAAAAATAAAATAATTATATTTGAGTCAGGCAAGCTAAAAAGTGCAAACGTAAAAACAGAACCTTATCCTGGTTTTCCAACAGATCTACAAGCTCAAATAATGGTTTTAATGTTAAAAGCTTCAGGCAAGTCGAAAATAACCGAAAATATTTTTGAAAATAGATTCATGCATGTACCAGAACTTAGAAGAATGGGTGCAAAAATAGTTACAAAGAATAATGTAGCTTTTATCTCTGGTCCTATAAACTTATCTGGTGCTGAAGTTATGGCTACAGATTTGAGAGCGTCTGTTAGCCTTGTTTTAGCAGCATTAATTGCTGAAAATAAAACTGTAATTAACAGAATCTACCACTTAGATCGTGGTTATGAAAATTTAGAAAAAAAATTAAAAAAGTGTAAAGCTATAATTAGCAGAGTTTAAATGAGCGTAAAGAATTTAAAATTATTAGCTAGTTCAGATGAAGATCTAAGAGTTATCGCTGCTCATTTACAAGATGCAATTGTATCAGTATTAGATATTGCAAATTTAAAAAAAAATAGAATTTTTTTAATCCAATTAAATAGATTTATGTGGGAAGATGTTGAAAAAGGTGTTTTTAGAAAAAATAAAAGAATAAGAACAATGTTGAAATTTGATAATGTCATAAGTGTTTTATCAAAAAATATCGAAACAAAAGATGATAAGAGTTTTTTGGATTTTTTAACTATTGAAAGTAATTTATTGCCTGATAAAAACTATGAGATTAAATTAATTTTTTCTGGAGATTCAGTGATTAAGATAAAAACAGAAGTAATCGATGTAACACTAGATGATCAGGGTTTGCCTTGGGAAACTAAAACCCAACCTCAACATGATTTTTTATAATGTTAAAATTAATTAAAGCTAATCAAAAAAACTTTTTAGAAAAACTAAGTATTATTTTACAAAAAAGAAAAATACACAATCCTACAATAGACAAAAAAGTAAAAAATATAATTCAGGATATAAAAAAAAATAAAGACTCAGCTTTAATCAAATACGAAAAAAGGTATTCAAAAATAAAAAATATTTCATTAAATAGTATTAAATTTTCAACTCGAGAGATAAATGAAATAATAAAAAAATTAGATAAAAAAACAAAAATTTCTATTGATTTAGCTTTTAGTAGAATCTTTGATTTTCATAAAAAACAAAAATTATCCTCATACTCTTTTAGAGATAAATTTAAAAATTCTTTTGCTTATAAATCCAGGGCGCTGAATAAGGTTGGGGTTTATGTTCCCGGTGGTAGAGCTAGTTATCCAAGCTCTGTTTTGATGAACTGTATTCCAGCTATAGTAGCTGGGGTAAAAGAAATTTATATGACAACACCATCTATGAATAATCATTATAACCCTGCAGTAATTTATGCTGCACAAAAATGTAGAGTAAAAGAAATTTATAAAATTGGAGGTGCTCAGGCTATTGCAGCCATGTCTTATGGCACTAAAATAATTCAAAAAGTTGATAAAATTGTAGGTCCAGGAAATGCTTTTGTTGCCAATGCAAAAAAACAAGTTTTTGGAGAGGTGGGTATTGATATGATCGCAGGTCCTTCCGAAGTAACTATCGTTGCAGACAAAACATCCAAACCAGATTGGATCGCTGCAGATCTGATAGCACAAGCTGAGCACGATGAAACCTCCCAATCAATTGTTTTAGCTGATAATATTAATACAATTAAAAAAATTAATTATTTTTTATTAAAGCAATTAAAAACTTTACCCAAAAAGAAAATAGCAACTAAAAGCTTAAAAAATTTTGGCTTATCGATACTAGCGACTAATCAAAAATTACTCATAGATACAATTAATTTAATAGCGCCAGAGCACTTAGAAATATTTACAAAAAACGCAAATAATATTTTAAAAAATGTTCAAAATGCAGGATCGATATTTCTTGGTGAATATTCCCCAGAAGCTATTGGGGACTACTTAGCAGGACCTAACCATGTTTTACCAACTTCAGGTTCAGCAAGATTTTCATCCGGACTTTCGGTTTATGATTTTTTAAAAAGATATTCTGTAATAAAAATGACCAAATCAGGCATTGAAAGATTGGGTACATCGGTTATAAATCTAGCCGAATACGAAAATCTTGAAGGACATGCAAATTCTATTAAAATAAGATTAAAAAAAAAGGAAAAATAGTTGGCTAAACAAGAAACATTAGAATTTAAAGGTAAAGTTACAGAACTTTTACCTAATGCAATGTTCCGTGTTAAATTAGAAAACAATCACGAAATTTTAGCTCACACAGCTGGAAAGTTAAGAAAGAATAGAATAAGAGTTTTGGCAGGCGATAACGTAATGGTTGAAATGACACCTTACGACTTAACTAAGGGTAGAATAACTTTTAGATATTAGGCCTTGTAGCTCAGTAGTAGAGCAGTACCCTGAAAAGGTATGTGTCGTAAGTGCGATTCTTACCAAGGCCACCACATCAAACCGCATATAAATATTTTATAAAACTTGTTAAAATAGATTATGAATAAAAAAACCACAGGTGTTGTATGGCTTAGAGAAGACTTTAGGACTACAAAAAATGACGCTTTAATTTATGCCTCCAAAAATCATGAAAATATTTGTGCATTATACATTTATAAAAAAAAAGAATTTCAAAATAGATCAGCACAAAGATGGTGGCTTTTTCAATCACTCAAAAATTTTCAAAATAAATTAGATAAGGTAAATATATCTCTAGAAGTTATTGAGTCTGAATCCTACAAAGAAGTATTTGAGAAAATATTAAAAAAAGAAAATTTCTCTATTTATTGGAATAGAATTTATGAACCACAATTTTTATCATTTGATCAAAAAATTTCTAACTCTTTAAAATCAAAAAATATTAATTTTAAAATTTTTAAAGGGAATCTTCTGAATGAAGCTCATGAGATTAAAAAAAATGATAGTACACCATTTAAAGTTTTTACGCCTTTTTGGAAAACTGCAGAAAAATTTTATTTGGATAAAGGCTTTCAGAGAAGTGAAAAAATTAAACCAAAAAACAAAAAAATTAAATTTTTGAGTCAATCAATTAAGTTAGAGACGATATTACCTGAAAAGAAATGGTCTAAAAAATTTGAAAAATTATGGACACCTTCAGAAGATGAAGCAATTAAGAATATAAAAAAATTTATTAAAAATGAATTATCAGATTATGGGAAAAATAGGGATATTCCTGGAATTAATGGAACCTCTAAAATCTCACCATATCTTGCTTTTGGTCAGATCCATGTCGAGACTATTTGGGAGGAGTGTCAGGCGATTCAAAATAAAAGTCAAGGATATAGAAAATATATTAATGAACTTGGATGGAGAGAATTTAGTCATAGTTTAATTAATTATTTTCCAGAAATGCTTAAAGGAAATTTAAGAAAGGATTTTGATAAATTTCCTTGGGAGGTTAACACAAAACATTTAAAGATTTGGAAAAAGGGCATGACAGGATATCCAATTGTCGATGCGGGTATGCGAGAATTGCACGAAACTGGTTGGATGCATAATCGTGTAAGAATGATTACAGCCTCTTTTTTAGTTAAACATTTAAGGATTCACTGGAAAGAAGGTGAAAAATTTTTCAGAAACTGTTTGTTAGATTTCAATGAAGCTAACAATGTTGCAGGATGGCAGTGGGTAGCAGGGTGTGGTGCAGATGCAGCTCCATATTTCAGAATATTTAATCCTATTCTGCAGGGCGAAAAGTTTGATCCTAGTGGTGAATATGTAAAAAAATGGGTTCCAGAATTAATAAATCTTCCTAAAGAATTTATTCACAAACCATGGGAGTTAGATAAAGATATTAAAAATTTTGAACTTGGAACAAGCTATCCAAAACCTATTGTTAATCATGTAGTAGCTAGGAATGCAGCTCTTGCAGCTTTTCAAAAAATAAAAAAAATATCTATTTAGTACCGCAACAATGTTTATATTTTTTTCCTGAACCACATAAACATTTATCATTTCTGCCTATTTTTTTATTATGTGCTGGAATTTTGGTTTTAGTTTTTTCATCCTCTTGATTCTTGATGACTATATTTAAGTTTAATAAAAATTTTATAACATCAGTTTTAATCTTCTCTAGCAAATCTTCAAAAAGGCCAAAAGCTTCTTTTTTAAACTCAGATAAAGGATCTTTTTGACCATAACTTCTTAAACCGATGACCTGCCTTAGTTGCTCAAGATACTGAAGATGGGATCTCCATGAAAAATCTATTATTTGTAAAAAAATTCTTTTTTCAATATTATTATTTTCACTTACTCCAATTAATTTAATTCTTTCTTGGTGCTTTGACTCAAATATATCTTTAAGTCTTTTAATGAATTCATTATTGGAAACATTAGTTAAATTTACCAACTCATCGTCGCTCAGTATATTACCAGTAATACTCTTAATCCCATTTAAATAGACAGTTTTGTCATTTGATTTTTCATAATCATTTTTTATTTTTGTTAAATTTAAGACTACTTCATCTAAAAATGAAAGTAATGTTTCAGAAATATTTTCACTTTTTAGAATTTTGAGTCTTTGACCAAAAATAACTTGTCTTTGATCATTCATAACATCATCAAATTTTATTAACGTTTTTCTTATATCAAAATTTCTGCCTTCAACTTTTTGTTGCGCTCTTTCCATTGCCTTATTTATCCAAGGGTGATCTATAGACTCATTTTCTTTTAGACCTAATTTTTTTAGCATGCCATCGATTGAGTCAGCACCAAAAATCCTCATAAGCTCGTCTTCAAGACTGATATAGAAAATTGAACTGCCTGAATCACCCTGTCTACCCGACCTTCCTCTTAACTGGTTATCTATTCTTCGGCTTTCATGTCTTTCTGTACCAATAATTTGTAGCCCTCCAAGAGATTTTACTTTTTCTTTATCTCCCTTAATTTGTGTTAAATTTTTTTGATTGTCTTCATCTCTAAAATCTTTATTTCCACCAAGTTGAATATCTGTTCCTCTACCAGCCATATTAGTTGCTATTGTAATTGCTCCAATTTTTCCAGCTTCAGCAATTACTTTCGCCTCTTTCTCATGTTGTTTAGCATTTAAAACACTATGTTTTATGTTTTTTTCTATTAAATTTTTTGATATTTTTTCAGATTTTTCTATACTAGTTGTACCAACTAAAACAGGCTGTCCTTTATCATTGCATTCTATTATTTTTTTTGTGATTGCAAAATATTTTTCTTTTTCAGTTCGAAATATTTGATCATTCAAATCTTTTCTGACCATCGGTCTATTAGTCGGTACTGAAACTACATTTAATTTGTAAATATCAAAAAATTCTTCAGCTTCAGTTAAAGCCGTTCCAGTCATTCCTGACAATTTTTTGTAAAGTCGAAAATAGTTTTGATAAGTAATTGAGGCTAATGTTTGATTTTCTTCTTGTATTTCTACGTTTTCTTTGGCTTCTATTGCCTGATGAAGACCGTCAGAAAATCTTCTTCCACCTAATACTCTTCCTGTAAACTCATCAATGATTTGAACTTTATTTTCATTTAAAATGTAATCAACATCTTTACTGAATAAAAAATTAGCCTTCAATGCTTGATTGACGTGATGAACTAAATTTAAATTTTGTGGGTCATAAAAATTTTTATTTTTTAAAACACCATCATGTATAGCAAGTTTTTCAATTTTGTCTATTCCAACATCGGTTAAAATTGCATTCTTGTTTTTTTCATCTATTTCATAATCTATTTTTTGAAGTTTATTTATAAATTTATTAGCAAGTAAATAAAAATTACTTTTGTCTTCACTACGACCAGATATTATTAACGGAGTTCTAGACTCATCTATCAGAATACTATCTACTTCATCAACGATACAATAATTATATTCTCTTTGAACCATTTCAGAAAGATCGTATTTCATATTGTCTCTTAAATAATCAAATCCTAATTCATTGTTAGTCGCGTAGGTAATATCACAATCATAATTTTCTTTTCTACCGACATCATCTAGCTCATTAGTAATACATCCTGTTGATAGACCTAAAAAATTAAATACTTTACCCATCCACTCGGAATCTCTTTTAGCTAGATAGTCATTGACCGTTACAATGTGAACTCCTTTTTTAGGTAAAGCATTTAAATAGGCTGGCAAAGTGGATACAAGAGTTTTTCCTTCACCCGTCTTCATCTCAGCAATTTTGCCCTGATGGAGAAAAAGACCACCAATTAATTGAGCATCGTAATGCCTCTCATTTAAGACTCTTTTTGCGGCCTCTCTTACTAAAGCAAAACTCTCTGGGATAATCGAGTCTAAAGACCTGCCATTTTTAAGATTTTCCCTTAATAAGTAAGTTTTAGCTTTTAACTCTTCATCCTTTAAATTCTTAAAATTAGCCTCTTGACTGTTAATTTCATCAACTAAAGGTTTAATTCTATCCAATTCTTTTTGATTGCCAGTTTTAAAAAATTTATTTAATGCTTTTGTGAATAAACTCATATCAGTAGGTTAGTAGCAATATTGATAATACTCTATATATGTATTTATAATTTAATTTAAACAATAATTATGACAATTAATTTAAAAAACTTTTTTAAGTCAGGCCAAAAGACATCAAAAATGGGCGACTTTCAAGAACTTAAAGATATCGAAGGTTTACAAGTGTCAGCAGTTTCCGCCGACCTTTATAAAAACAGCAGAGACGATCTTTCATTATTTTATTTTCCAGAAGGATCTAATTATTCAGTTGCCTATACACAAAATTCAATTGTATCCGAATCGATTACTTGGAATAAACAAAATGCTAAGAACAATATTAAAGCGTTAGTTGTTAACACTAAAAATGCTAATACATTTACTGGTGAACAAGGGCTTAATGGTCTCGATGATATAGCAAAGACTTTAGTAGAATCTTTAAAGAAATTAGAAAAGGAAAACGGCTATGAAAAAACTAAAATAAAAGATATTTTGTTTGCTTCAACTGGAGTTATAGGAGAAAAGTTTCCTTTAGAAAAAATTAAAACGAACATACCTCATCTAGTTTCAAATTTAAGAATTAATAAAAATAAACTAATATGGTTAAAGGTAGCATCTGCGATAATGACTACTGACACCAAACCTAAGGTAGCTTATTCAGAGTTTAAACTAGGAGATAAAATTATTAGAATAGCCGGTATAGCAAAAGGTTCTGGCATGATCGCTCCTAATTTAGCGACAATGTTCTCTTTTATCTTTACAAACGCTGATATTTCATCGGTAGTATTAAATAAATATTTAGGTAGAGTTATTTCTAATACTTTTAACGCGACAACAGTTGACAGCGATACCTCAACCAATGACATGGTCGCAATATTTGCAACAAAAAAAATTAAGAATAAAAAATTAAATACTGTTTCAAGTAAAGAGTCTTTAAAATTTGAAAAAGCTTTAAGAACAGTTTGTTTAGAACTGTCAAAACAAATTGTTGTTGATGGAGAAGGCGCAACAAAATTTATAACCGTAAAAATTATTAATTCAGAAACCACTGCAAGAGCAAAAAATATAGCATTTTCAATTGCAAACTCTCCTTTGGTTAAAACAGCCGTAGCGGGGGAAGATCCAAACTGGGGAAGAATTTTGATGGGTATTGGAAAGTCAGGTGAAAAAATTGATCCAAAAAAAATTATTATTAAGTTAGGAGAATTCATTGTTGCTGAAAATGGAAAAATTTCTGAAAGTTATAATGAAGAAAAACTTCAGGAGTATATGAAGTGGGACTCAATTATTATTGAAGTCGACTTAAAGCAAGGCAAAGAACATTTTGAGTGTTACACATGTGATTTTACCCATGACTATATTGATATCAACGCTCATTATAGGAGAAGTTAGGTATTGAAATAATCATAATATTAATTATCTTAATTCTAAAATGATTAAGTATATTCTAAAATGTGAACACAAACATGAGTTTGAGAGTTGGTTTTCGGACTCTAAAGAATTTGAAAAATTAAAAAAAGATAATTTGGTAGAATGTATTTTTTGTCAATCAAGAAAAGTTGAAAAATCAATAATGTCTCCAAACGTCGTTGGCAAAGAAAAAGTCTTAGAAAAAAATTTTGATAATAAAGATATTAAAAAAATAAAGAAAGACTTATTGAAAATAAGAAAATTTGTAGAAAAAAATTTTGAATTTGTAGGAGATAAATTCCCTAGAGAAGTAAGAGAGATTTACTACGATAATAAAAAAAATAAAAATATATATGGTACAACTACACCTGAGGAGAGACTTGAGTTAGAAGAAGAAGGAATAGATTTAGCTAGAATTCCCTGGGTAGATAATAAGGAAAATTAATTTTTTTTGGCTGCAATAATATAATTGACAGACATATCTTTTGTTTTCTTCCATTCCTGAAAAACGGGATTATAATTTAAACCAGTCAAATCAGTAATCGAAAAATTTAAGTCTGTGAGTTTTTTTTCTAATTCTTCCGGTTTGATAAATTTATTCCAATCATGGGTTCCTATTGGCAACCATCTTAAAATGTATTCAGCCCCTACAATAGCTTTTATATATGATGTTAAGGTTCTATTAATTGTTGCAGTAAACATAATTCTATTTTTTTTAAGTAATTTAAAACAAGAAGAAAGATATAGATCTAGATTTTCAACATGTTCTACTACCTCCAAATTTAAAACAATATCAAACTCATTTATTCTATTTAAATTTTCAGGTACAGTATTTAAATAATTTATTTTAATATTATTTTTTTTAGCATGAAGTTTAGCCACTTGAATATTCTTATGAGATGCATCAATACCAGTTACATCAGCACCCAACCTAGACATTGGTTCGCTAATTAAACCTCCACCACAACCAATATCTAATATTTTTAAATTTTTTAAAGGAAGTTTTTTTTCTTTATTTATTTTAAAATGACTCAGTACAACATCTAGAATATATTCAATCCGTATTGGATTAAAAATGTGTAAAGGTTTAAATTTTCCATTAATATCCCACCACTCATTAGCTATTTTAGAAAATTTATTAATTTCATCTTTATTTATTGTGCTCATTATTCTATCTTACATTTTCTTTTTAAATATCTAAATTAAGATATTTATAGCTAAAAATTAAATTATATATATGGCAAAAATTGTTATTAAATTTGGGGGTACATCAGTAGGCAGTATTGAAAGAATAATTGCCGCAGCAAAAATAATTAAAAGAAAAGTTGATAAAAATGATAAAATTATAGTTGTTGTTTCAGCAATGGCCGGCAAAACCAATGACTTAGTCCGACAGTCACAAAAAATAAGTAAAAATTTTAACAAAAGAGAACTGGACGTATTACTTTCTTCTGGAGAACAAGTTACATCTGCATTACTAGCTGGAGCTTTAGAAGAATGTGGTATTAAAGCTAAAAGTTTTATGGGATGGCAAATACCAATCTTAACTGACGGTGAACATAACAATTCTAGAATTATTAATATGCATGTGGGAAAAATTAATAGATATATTTCAAAAAAAGGTGTAGCAATTATTCCTGGTTTTCAAGGTATTTCAAATGAAGCAGATATAACAACAATAGGACGAGGTGGTTCAGATGCTACTGCAGTCTCAATAGCAAAAGTTTTTAAAACAGATGAGTGTGAAATTTATACAGACGTAGAGGGTGTTTATTCTACAGACCCAAAACATTTTCCTAAAGCTAAAAAAATAAAAAAGATTTCATATGAAGAAATGCTCGAAATGTCATCACTAGGGGCAAAAGTAATGCAATCATCTGCTGTTCAAACTGCAATGATGTATGACTTACCGCTTCATGTAAGGTCTACTTTTTCTAGCGCTGAAGGTACAAAAATATTTGGATCTGAAAATATTGACTATTCTAAAACGATTACAGGAGTAACATATTCTAAAGATGAAGCTAAGATAACACTATTGGACGTTCAAGATAAACCTGGTGTTGCTGCAGATATATTTGAGCCACTGGGAAAAAACTCTATAAATGTTGATATGGTTATTCAAAATATTTCACCGGATGGAAAAAGTACAGATTTAACATTTACAATTAAAAGGAGCGACTTAATCAAAACAACTAAAATAATAAAATTGAATAAAAAAAAGGTTAGATTTAAATCATTAAGTAGCAATAAAAAAGTTTCAAAAATATCAATTATTGGAGCTGGAATGATAACGACACCTGGAGTAACTTATAAAATGTTTAGAGCTTTGGCGCAGGAGAAAATAAATATTTTAGCAATTTCTACTTCTGAAATAAAAATTTCTGTTATTATTAACGAAGCTGACACCACAAATGCTGTAAAAAAACTTCATACAGTTTTTAATTTAGATTGATTTTATGGAAATCAGACCACACAGAATTATTCATAGGAAAAAAACTAAAAAGATAATGGTTGGCAAAGTTCCTGTAGGAGGAAACTCAACCATATCAGTTCAATCAATGACTAATACAATTACATCTGATGTTGCAGAAACTATTAAACAGATAATTAATCTGGAAAAAGCTGGTGCAGATATAGTTAGAGTATCATGTCCCGATGAATCATCGACTTTTGCGCTTAAAGAAATAGTTAAAGAAGTAGATGTACCAATAGTAGCAGATATACATTTTCATCACAAAAGAGCTATAGAGGCAGCAAAAAATGGTGCTAGCTGTCTAAGAATTAACCCTGGCAATATTGGAGCAAATAGTAGAGTCATTGAAATAATTAAAGCAGCTAAAGATCATAATTGTTCTATTAGGATTGGAGTAAATGCTGGATCATTAGATAAAACACTTTTAGAAAAGTATAAAGAACCTTGTCCCGAAGCTTTAGTAGAGAGCGCAATGTACAATGTTAAAACCATGGAAGACAATGATTTTTTTAATTTCAAGATAAGCGTCAAATCTTCGGATGTTTTTTTAGCAGTGAAATCTTATGAGCAGCTGTCTGCGGCGTGTGATTACCCTTTGCATGTCGGCATTACAGAGGCTGGTGGGCTTTTAACAGGAAGTATAAAATCATCTATTGGAATTGGACAACTATTAATGCAGGGAATTGGGGACACTATTAGAGTTTCTTTGTCAGCAGATCCAATTGAAGAAATAAAAGCTGGATATGAAATTTTAAAATCTTTAAATATTAGAGCTCGGGGTGTTCAAATCATATCATGTCCTTCATGTGCTAGACAGGCCTTTCCTGTAATAGATACTGTCAAAATTTTGGAAAAAAAGTTAGCTCATATCAAAACCCCAGTTACACTTTCAATAATTGGCTGTGTTGTTAATGGACCTGGTGAAGCTGCTCAAACTGAAATAGGACTAACAGGTGGAGGCCAAGATAACAATTTATTATATTTGTCTGGCGTTCCACATGAAAAAGTCCCTAGCGGTGAAATAATACAAAAAATTGTTAAGCTAGTAGAGGATAAAGTAAAAGAAAAAAATAATTAAATCATGATCCCCCAAGAAAAAGTGCATGCATTAGTTGCTAAATACGATAGCTTAGAAAAAGAACTATCTACTGGAACAATTGACTCTAAAACATTTGCTCAAAAATCAAAAGAATACTCAGATATAGGAGGCGTCATATCTATAGCCAGAGAATATTTGAATTTTGAAAATGATAGAAAAGACTTAGAAAATATACTGAGCGATAAAAGCAGCGATACAGAAATGAAAAGTCTTGCAGACAAAGAACTTGAAACGTTAAAACAAAAAAAAATTGATTACACTAATAAATTAAAAATATTTTTACTTCCAAAAGATGAAGATGATAGTAAAAATGCAATAGTTGAAATTAGAGCTGGGACAGGAGGTTTAGAAGCCTCTCTTTTTTGTGCTGATTTATTCAAAATGTATGAAAAAGTATGTTCAAAAAAAAAATGGAAATTAGAAATTATAAATATTTCTAAGAGTGAAGCAGGTGGATTCAAAGAAGTTATATTCTTAGTCAATGGAAATGATATTTATTCTTATTTAAAATATGAGTCAGGTGTGCATCGAGTACAACGAGTACCGGAAACTGAAACTCAGGGTAGAGTCCATACTTCTGCAGCTACAGTAGCTGTGTTGCCAGAAGCAGAGGAAGTGGATATCCAAATTAAAGAATCAGATTTAAGAATAGATGTTTTTAGAGCAGGTGGACCTGGTGGACAATCAGTTAATACAACAGACAGCGCTGTAAGAATTACACACCTTCCAACAGGGGTTGTGGTTAGTCAACAAGATGAAAAATCACAACATAAAAACAAAGCTAAAGCATTAAAAATTTTAAGATCAAGAGTTTATGAAGCTGAAAAAAGAAAAAAAGATCAAGAACGAGCAGACAATAGAAAAAACCAAATAGGAAGTGGTGATAGATCTGAGAGGATTAGAACTTATAATTTTCCCCAAGGTAGAGTTACAGATCATAGAATTAATTTAACCTTACATAAACTAGAAGAATTTCTAAGCGGCGAAATTCACGAAGAAATGAATGAAGGTTTAAGACTAAAGGAGCAAGATTTAAAATTAAAAAATTTAAAATAATGAATATATCAGATCTTTTACACTCAGGTTCTAAGGTTTTAAGATTAAACAAAATTAAAACACATCAATTAGACTCAGAAATTGTACTGTCAAATTTACTAAAAAAACAGAGAGAAAATCTATTAATTAATTTAAAACAAAATGTTGCTGAAAATGTTATTTTTAAATTTGAAAAATTAATAAGCAGAAGGGCAACTAGAGAGCCTCTGGCTTATATTTTAAAAAATAAAGAATTTTGGAGTAAAGATTTTTTTGTAAATAGAAACACATTAATTCCAAGGCCAGAAACTGAATTGTTGTGTGAAAATATTGTTAGAATATTTAAAAATAAGAGTTTATATTTATTAGATATAGGAACTGGCTCAGGATGTATTATTTTAAGTATCTTGACTGAAATAAAAAAAGCTAGAGGAATTGGAATAGATATTTCAAAAAGAGCTATTGAGGTTGCAAAAAAAAACTCTAATAAGTTTGATTTAAGTGGAAGGGTAAAGTTTCTTAATAAAGATATGGATCATATTCACGGATATAAATTTGATTTAATTGTTTCAAATCCACCTTATATTAAAACAACTGATCTAAAGAGTTTATCAGATGACGTTAAAAGATTTGAACCTAAAATAGCCTTAGACGGAGGCAAGGATGGACTTGACGTTATTAAAAAAGTTATCTACAAGTCTAGAACTATTTTAAAAAATTTAGGTTTGCTCGCTTTAGAAATAGGTTATGGGCAACAACATAAAGTTTCACAAATTTTGAAAAAGCAAAACTTTAAAGAAGAATTATTTGTTAAAGATTATAAAAATAACGTTAGATGCATAATAGCCAAACTAAATAATTAATTTAAAAATAATCGATGAACGATCAAAAAAGAAGATTCAGACCAAGACCACAAAGAAACGGTTTTAGACCTAGGAATAACGGTGGCCACAAACCAAATGGTCATTTTCATTCAGGTGGAAATGGAAACATTAGTAGAAACAATGGTTCTATGACAAACCCATTCAATGTAGAAAAAGCAATTCAAAAGTATCAACAACTTGCAAAAGATGCGCTAACTGCTGGTGATCCAGTTCAGCATGAAAACTATCTTCAGCATGCTGAGCATTTTAATAGAAGGCTTTCAGAATTAAATGTAAAGCCAAAGGTTTCAAATCATCAAAAAGCTGAAGATCTAAGCTTAGCTGAAAAATTAAATCAAAAATCAGAAGAAAAAAAAGAAGTAGTATAAATTTTTATCAATTACTCTTTCTCAATTTAGCAAGTCTAACGTCAATTTTAATTCTCTCCACTTCAAATTTATTTCTAGCTTCATTGTTTAAAATTTTTCCTGTCGGCAATTTTAGTCTTTGAGAATTTATTTTTTTACCATTCTTAATTATTTCGTAATGTAGATGTGGGCCAGTAGACATACCTGTTGAACCAACGTATCCTATGATTTGCCCTTGAGTAACTCTAACACCCTTTCTAATGCCTCTTCCAAATTTTGATAAGTGAGCATAAGCAGTTTTAAAAGTTGAATTGTGACTTAGTAAAATATAATTACCATAGCCTTTATATCTCTGTGCCATTTTAACGACACCATTACCTGAAGCCATTATTGGTGTACCAGTTGGCGCAGCAAAATCTGTTCCTTGGTGTAATTTATTAAATCCTAGAATAGGATGTTTTCTCATCCCAAACGACGAAGACAACCGAGCACCATTAATTGGTGTCTTCATCAAAGTCTTTATAACACTTTTACCATCAACATCATAAAATCCTGCCTCATTATTATATTTAAAATTATAAAGTGAGATTTCTTTATTATTAACATACATAGAAGCATAAATTATTTTTCCAGTTCTTCTTACTATGTTGTCATCATCTAAAAATTGTTCGTAATAAATTTCGAATGTATCACCTTTTCTAATGTCTCTTTGAAAATCTACCTCAAAACCAAATATATTTGCAAATTCGACAATAATATTCGGTTCAATACCAGCCTTTATTGCAGAGCTATATAAATTATTTTTAATTGTATTTGATAAAACTATTTCTTTTTTATTTAATTTTAAAACAGTTTTAGAAATATCAAACTTATTTTTGTTTCGTTTAATTTCCACAGATGTTATGGTATCAATTGGAAAAAATAAACTAATAATTTGCTTGGAATTTTTTACTTCTTTTGTAATAATTTGAATTTGTGCGCCTGCTGAAATATTAGTTAACTTCTTTTTTACAATCTCACCTATTAAATTATTTATTTCAGCTTTATCTATATTATATTTTTTTAACACCTTTTCTAAAGTGTCATTATTCTTTACGATATAATTATACTCTTTATAGGGCGACTTTATATTATCAAAAACAAAGCTTTTAATGTTAGCGAATTCCTCTGATTTTAAAAAATAATTAAAATTATCTTCTTTCAATTTAGTGTAAGTTTTAATTTGATTTAAAAGGACCGCATAAACAGTAAAGCAAATACCAATTATAAAAAAATAGAATAGATATTTTTTTTGGTTTAAAAAATTTAAAAAATTAGTAATTTTGACACTTAACATTTAGAGGTTTCGTATATAAAAATAACTTGAGCTTTTCAACGAAAAGTAGAGAATAAGCTTTGATTTTGCTCACTTTTTTAACCAATATACAACTTGATTTATCTTAATTTTGTAATATAACCGCGTTTCACATTTTTTAGTAATATTTAATGTAAGTTATCTGCTGCTATAGGTGTGTTTTAGATTTTTTATAAAAATCTTAGCTTTTTTACATTGTAAATTTTTAAGAAGAGAAGTGTGGACGGTTAGGTTAACAAAGAAATTGTCGTACACACTTTAACGAAACTAACTTTAGTTCACACTAAAGTTTTTTAAAGCTAGTGTGCGCCGTTATTAAACTTGAGAGTTTGA
>JADHRF010000032.1 GCA_016777565.1 Pelagibacteraceae bacterium | reverse complement strand
AACTGAGCTACACCCCCATTTTTATTTGGTGGGCGGTAAAGGACTCGAACCTATGACCCTCTCGGTGTAAACGAGATGCTCTACCAACTGAGCTAACCGCCCTAAATAAATAGAACCGACATATACAATAAAAACTTAATAAAGTAAAAAAAAAAGGGATATTTGCTATTTCTCAAAACTTTTAATAAAAGCTAAGATATGTTGGTTAATTGTAATTCTTGTCAAAAAAAATTTAGCGTACCGGACTCTGCAATAACAGAAGCTGGTAGATTGCTGCAATGTGGTTCCTGTGGCAACAAATGGATGCAATATCCAATTAAAAAAGAAAAAACAACGCAAGAGGAAACAAAAAAAGAGAAATCGACAACATCAACAAACATTAAATCAAAAAAACCTCAAAAATTTAAAGATTCTTCAAAAAAAAAAAAGAGATCAATAAATTTATATTCAGAAGAATACTTAAAAAAAAAACATGGGCTAGAAATTAAAAATCCTTCAACTAATAAGAATAAAATAAAAATATCCCCAGGATCTAATTTTCTCAAATACCTAATCATTTCAATTGTTTTACTACTTGCAATTTTTGGGATTCTAAATTTAACAAAAGAAATGATAGTTATAGATTATCCTCTAACAGAACCTTACATCAATTTATTTTATCAAACTATTGAAGATTTAAAAATAATAATACTAAGTTTTGTAAACTAATTCTCCAACTCTTTTATATTTACAAACTTATTGCTTAGGTTTGAATTATTTTTTTTTATTTCATTAAAAAAATTCCAGGCTAAAACTAAAATTAAAGCATCTTTTTCTTTTAAAAATTTTTTATCTTTGATTGGAATTAATACACCGGGAATAAACTTGTTATGTTTAAGTTTATTATCTTCTAGTACACATTCAATTTGTTTGGATACTCCAAAAAAATTAAGTGCAGTTGTCGCTTTAGCCGGAGCTCCGAACCCTACAATCTTTTTATGTTTTTTTTTTAATTCATTAATATTTTTTATTACATTATCTTTTAATCTATTTATTTTATTACCAAAATCTTGATATGTTTTGTATTTTTTGATTCCAAAATTCTCTTCTTGTTTAAGTAATCTTTTGACACTGGTCTCTATTTTTGTTTTTTTACCTTTTTTGATATAAATTCTTATAGATCCTCCATGAGTATCAATTCGTTCAACTTTATATATTGTAGAATTAAACTGATTAAAAAAATTAACTAAAGAAGTAAGTGACCAGTAATTATAATGCTCATGATAAATATTATCAAAAGTCAGGTCTTGAAGAGTGTTCATCAAATATTGAACTTCAATAATTATTGTACCACTATTACTTAATAGTTTTAGCATACAGTCAGCCATTTCTCTTAATTTATCTGAATGAGCAAAAACATTTGAAGCTAGAATTAAATCAGCGTTTTTTTTAATTTTTTTTAAATTTTTATTTTCTAGAAAACCGTTAAAAGTTTTAATCTTGTTTTTATTTGCAAGTTTTGCTAAATTTTTAGCAGGTTCAATACCTAGTATTTTTTTGAACCCTAAGTCTTTAAACGGTTTTAACGCAACACCATCATTGCTGCCAATGTCAATTATGTATGATTTTTTTGGGTTTAATTTTAAATACTTTTTATAGTTTTTTGCAGCTTGTATGAAATGATTTCTAAAAGATAATGATGTTGAAGATGTGTACAAATAATTGGAAAACATTTTTTTTGGATCAACGGCAACTGATAATTGACAATTATGACATTTCGGACAGTAGTTGACTTCGAGTGGATATAATTCATGTTTTTCATTTTTTTTATTTAATAAATTATTTGCTAAAGGCTGGTAACCTAAAGATACAACTCTTTTCAATTCAGTGTTATTACATGACCGACACTCAAACTTATAACAGTTAAATAATAAGTCTCTCTCTTTTTCATCTACAAATACATGTTTGATAGTATGTGTAATTCCATAATTGTTATGTTCTCTTTCTCCTCTAACTAAATTTAAAAAAGTTGTATCTTTTGTAAAAACCATTGTGTGGGCTACATTTGGTTTTATTATTGATAGTTGTCCTTCATTAACAACTTGCGTAATTTTTGGAGAATTTGGATTAAGAATATCCTGAAATATTTCAATTATTTGACCTTTAGTAAATAAACATTTTTGTTCCTGTTGTGGATGATAGTGGTTAGCTCTAATTGTTCCTTTTTTTGACTCTATTAATCCTATTAAATTAATTGGTTCCGTCAGTTCATGATTGCTAATTTTTCCCCTACTATCAATATATTCATTATCTCCATCTCTCACGTGCTCTAAATCTTTTATTAAATTTTGCTTGGACCACTTTAATACCATTTCTTTAATACTTTGATCTAAACCATATAAAAAATTAAAACCTGTCTCTAGGATTTTTTTATTAGACAGAGAAAAACCTAAGTTAGGTACTTCATCGTTAGTTTCTTTTAAGGTTACTTTTGGATTATATTTTTTACATATTTCTGCTACATCTTTTACCGTTACAGTGTCTTTGGTTAAGTTGAAAATTTCTGAGGAAATATCTTCTCGTTCTTCCATATTTTTAAAACATCTGGCAACATCAACTAATGGAACTAGGCTTTTTGTTTGTCTGCCTCCCGCAAAAAGTTTTATTTCTCCGTTCTGAGAAGTTATTTTTGAAAATAGATTAGGCATTATATCAATTCGTGAAGTATCAGTTGAATAACCATACACAGAACCTAATCTTAATATTACATAATTTTTTCCTGATTTTTTTAACTGATTTTCATTGATCGCCTTAGAAGTTGAGTATGAAAGAACGGGTTTTAAATCTTCATCTTCAAGGATATTATTTTTTACATTTTCTATGCCTTCATAAACTACATGAGTAGATGGAAAAATTATTTTACATTGGTCGCTAATCACATCAAGTATATTTTGTGTTCCCTTTTCAGCAACTAATTTAATTTTATTGTCTTTTTCTTCGTTACTTTCAGTTTTTGTTCTTGGCACATCTGTAACACCAGCAAGATGGTGGATTACATCAGCATCCTTGCAATACTCATCTATTAATTTTTTATCTAAAATATCTCCTTGGATAAATTTTATATTCCAGTTTCTAAGTTGATTAACTCTTTCGGATATGAATCTGTTATCTATTACAATTATTTGATTGTTCCAACTTACCCCAGAATATAGCTTACATAGCTCGGTACCTATGTAGCCTAAGCCGCCTGTAATAATGATTTTTTTTTTCATCTTTAAATATAAATTTACTTAATAGATTTTTTATAATAATTCAAAGCATATGAATATTTATGACTGTTTTATGTACTTTGATGAAGATCTTCTTCTAGATTTAAGGCTACATATTTTAAATAAATATGTGACTAAATTTGTGATAACTGAAGCTACATACGCTCATAATGGAGCAAAAAAGGAACTAAAATTTAATATAAATAATTTCAAAAAATTTAAAG
The DNA here is from genome assembly GCA_016777565.1 of Pelagibacteraceae bacterium. Lineage (GTDB taxonomy): Bacteria > Pseudomonadota > Alphaproteobacteria > Pelagibacterales > Pelagibacteraceae > Pelagilacustribacter. The sequence goes on along the minus strand of JADHRF010000032.1, from coordinate 9,518 downwards.
ATAAAATTGAATATGTGATTGTTGACAAAGCACCACCAAATATTTCAAAAATTGCTAATGATGATAGTGAAGAGACAAAAGGACAAAAACTAGTTCTTAATGGGTACTTAAGAGATAACTATCAAAGAAATAAATTAGCAGATGGAATTAAAAATGCAAAAGAAGATGATATTATAATTATTAGTGATTTAGATGAAATACCCAATTTATCAAAAATAAATTTTGAAAATATTAATAATAAAATAATTCAATTTAAGCAAAAAATGTTTTATTATAAGTTAAATTTATATTACCCAAACTTCGATTGGTTTGGCTCAAAAGCTTGTAAAAAAAAAAATTTAATTACACCTCAGTGGCTAAGAAATATTAAATCTAAAAAATATTCTAAGTTTAGAATAGATTTAATTTTTAATAAAAAGAAATATAGTGATATTTTTTTTGTTGTGGATGGTGGTTGGCATTTTACATGTATTCGAACACCCGAGGATCTAGAATATAAACTTTTAAATTTTGCTCATCATTTTGAATTTGAGCAAAGTGGATTGAATAAAACAAAATTAAAAAAATTGATTTTAGATAAAAAAATTATGTATGATCATAAACTAGATCAAGGAAGTAACAATAAATGGGGAGGAAAAGATAAGTTAGAAAAAATATCAATTTCAGATCTACCAGAACATATAAGGCAAAATAAAGATAAGTATGTCGATTGGCTAGATTAAATTAAATTTTAGTGTGTGCTGCCAGCAGGAGTTAGATCTGATTTTTTAGGGACTTGTTCAACCTCAACCCACTTAACTCTCTTTAATTCTTTTGTTAGAGCATGTTTTAAAACTTCATCCACATTTTTAACGCAAATAATTTCAACATTTTTTTTGATAACTTCAGGTATTTCGACTAAATCTTTTTGGTTTTCAAAAGGGATCAAAACTTTTTTTATCCCAGCTCTATGTGCAGCTAGTAATTTTTCTTTTAATCCTCCTATGGGTAATACAACACCTCTTAAAGTAATTTCTCCTGTCATTGCTATATTTTTATCTACAGGTATTTCCGTTATTGCAGAAACTATTGATGTAACCATTCCAACTCCAGCTGAAGGTCCATCTTTAGGAGTTGCTCCCTCTGGCACGTGTATGTGAAAATCTTTTGTGTTAAAAATTGGTGGAATTATTCCATACTCTAATGATTTAGATCTAATGTAAGATTTCGCAGCTTTAATTGACTCTTGCATTACATCTCCTAATTTCCCTGTAATTTCCATTTTGCCTTTGCCAGGCATTATGACAGTTTCAATCTTTAAAATTTCACCTCCAACTTCTGTCCAGGCTAAACCTGTTACTACACCTATGCGATTTTGATTCTCAATTTCTCCATAATTAAATTTTTCTATTCCCAGATAATCTGGTAAATCTTTTTCATTCAATGGGTTGTTGACTTTTTCATTCCCGTCAACTTTTTTTACAATTTTTCTAGCAATTTTAGATATTTCTCTTTCTAAATTTCTTACACCTGACTCTCTCGTGTAATGTCTAATAATCTTTCTATTCACTGACTCATCTATTTTCCATTCATCGTTTTTTAATCCATTATTTTCACTTTGCTTAGGTATTAAATATTTTTGAGAAATATTAACCTTTTCATCCTCTGTATAACCTGGGATTCTTATTACTTCCATACGATCGAGAAGTGGTGGTAAAATATTTAAAGTATTTGCAGTTGTAACAAACATAACATCTGAAAGATCGTAATCGACCTCCAAATAATGATCATTAAATTCTTTATTTTGTTCAGGATCTAAAGCTTCAAGTAAAGCAGATGATGGATCACCTCTATAATCATTTCCTACTTTATCTATTTCGTCTAGTAAAAATAACGGATTTTTTGCGCCTGCTTTTTTCATCATTTGAATAATTTTACCAGGTAAAGAGCCTATGTAAGTTCTTCGGTGACCTCTTATTTCAGCTTCATCTCTAATACCTCCTAGAGAAATTCGAATAAATTTTCTACCAGTTGCTTTAGCTATTGATTTTCCTAAAGATGTTTTGCCTACTCCTGGGGGGCCGACTAAACAAAGAATAGGACCTTTTAATTTTTGTATTCTTTTTTGTACAGCTAAAAATTCTATAATTCTCTCTTTAACTTTCTCTAATCCAAAATGATCTTCATCTAAAATCTTTTGTGCACTTTTTAGATCATTATTTATCTTAGTTTTATTTGACCAAGGTAATTCGGTCATCCAGTCTAAATAATTTCTAACAACTGTTGCTTCAGCTGACATAGGACTCATGGACTTTAATTTTTTTAATTCTGCCATACATTTTTCCTGTACTAACTTTGGCATTTTAGCTTTCGATATCGCTTTATTTATTCCAGCTATTTCATTTTTACCCTCATCTATTTCGCCTAATTCTTTTTGAATAGCTTTCATTTGTTCATTTAAATAATATTCTCTTTGAGTTTTTTCCATTTGATTCTTAACTCTACCTCTAATTTTTTTCTCAACAGAAATTACACTTGTCTCTTTTTCTAACAACTCATTAATTTTTTCCAATCTTTTCCTTAAATCAATAATTTCTAATAATTCTTGTTTTTCAAAAATTTGTAAATTCAAATTTGAAGCAATATTGTCTGCGATTTGGCTGGGGTCTTTCAATTTTTTTATACTGTTTATAGAGTCTGACAAGTCTCTTTTATTAAGGATTAAAAGTTTTTCAAATTTTTTAATTAGGCTTAAAGCAAATAGTTCTGTTTCTTTTGTTTTGTTGGTGTCTTCTGTAATTTCAATTCTACAGCTTAAAAAATTTGTTGCTTCTTTGTTTATTTCTTGAATCTTTACTCTTTTTTCACCCTCAACTAAAACTTTGACTGTTCCGTCTGGAAGCTTCAATAATTGCAAAACTTTACTCAAACATCCATAACTGTAAATATCTTTATTTTCAGGCTCATCAATTTCTGAGTTTTTTTGAGAAACTAATACTATTGATTTATCAGTTTTCATAACTTCTTGTAATGCCTTAATAGATTTTTCTCTTCCTACAAAAAGTGGCACAACCATAGAAGGGAAAACGACTATATCTCTCAGTGGCAATAATGGTTTTGAATTTATTAATCCCATAGAATATTTATATGGTACTTACTATTACAATATCAAGTATGTAAATTAAAATTAAGCTACTGATGTTGATTGTTTTTTACCATATGTGACAATTGGATCAGCATCACCTTTAATTGAAGACTTATCAACGGTAACTTTAAGAACATTTTCCATTTCGGGCAACTTAAACATTGTTTTAAGCAAAGTGCTTTCTAAGATTGACCTTAGCCCTCTAGCACCTGTTTTTTTACTGATAGCTTTCTTAGCTATTTCTGAAAGAGCATCTTCTTTAAATTCTAATTGAACATTTTCAAATTCGAATAATTTTTGATACTGTTTTGTTAATGCATTTTTTGGTTCTCTTAAAATTTTAATCAAAGACTTTTCATCTAAATCATCTAAAGTTGCAATAATTGGCATTCTTCCAATAAATTCTGGAATTAAACCATACTTTATAAGATCTTCAGGTTCTAAATTTTTTAGAGTTTCAGAAAGTTTTTTTTCTTCTTTACTGTCAACTTTTGCGCCAAAACCTATAGATGACCCTTTGCCTCTCATTCCTATTATTTTATCAAGGCCAGCGAAAGCTCCTCCGCATATAAAAAGTATATTAGTCGTATCTACTTGTAAAAATTCTTGTTGAGGATGTTTTCTTCCTCCTTGGGGGGGGACGCTTGCAACTGTTCCTTCCATAATCTTTAACAAAGCCTGTTGCACTCCTTCACCTGAGACATCTCTAGTAATAGAAGGATTTTCGGATTTTCTACTAATCTTATCTACTTCGTCAATATAAACTATTCCTCTCTGTGCTTTTTCAACATTGTAATCTGCGGCCTGCAATAGTTTTAAAATAATATTTTCCACGTCTTCACCAACGTAACCAGCTTCAGTTAGTGTTGTCGCGTCGGCCATAGTGAATGGGACATCTAAAATTCTTGCCAAAGTTTGAGCTAAAAGAGTCTTACCACAGCCTGTTGGTCCTACTAACAAAATATTTGACTTTGAAAGTTCAACTTCTTTGTTGTTTTTATTCTCGTGATTTAATCTTTTGTAATGATTATGTACTGCAACTGACAAAACTTCTTTTGCAAAACTTTGACCAATTACGTACTCATCTAAAACAGTACAAATCTCTTTTGGTGTAGGGACTCCGTCCTGATGCTTGATTAAGGAACTTTTATTTTCCTCTTTAATTATATCCATACAGAGTTCAACGCACTCATCACAGATAAAAACAGTTGGTCCAGCAATTAGCTTTCTAACTTCATGCTGGCTTTTGCCGCAAAAAGAGCAATAAAGAATATTTTTATTATTTTTTTCTGACATATCGAATCAATAGTTTATTTGTAAATTAGGTGAATCCTGTTAGCAAGCGTAAGTTGTGAAATGAACTATATGTTGTGTATTATTTTCTTTTTTCTACCACGGTATCTATTAAGCCAAATTTTTTTGCTTCTTCTGCAGTCATAAAATTATCTCTTTCAAGAGCTTGTGAAATTTCTTCTACTGATTTTCCCGTATGTTTTGAATATATCTTGTTTAATCTTTCTTTTAATAACAAAATCTCTTTTGCATGTATTTGAATGTCTGTGGCTTGACCTTGAAAACCTGCAGAAGGTTGGTGTACCATAATTCTTGAATTGGGAAGTGAAAACCTTTTGCCCTTTTCTCCTGCGGCCAGTAAAAATGAACCCATTGATGAGGCCTGACCGATACAGAGAGTTGATACTGGAGAATTAATATATTGCATTGTATCATAGATTCCTAGGCCAGCCGTAACTAAACCACCAGGACTATTTATATAAAAATTAATTTCTTTTTTAGGATCCTCAGACTCTAGAAATAGGAGTTGAGCGGTGACTAATGAAGCAACATTATCGTTAACTGGTCCAACTAAAAAAACTATTCTTTCTTTTAGTAATCTAGAATAAATATCATATGCCCTTTCTCCTTTGCTTGATTGCTCAACGACCATAGGGATGAGGCTATTCATTTGTTCTTCTATTCGACTCATGATTGAGTTTATATAACCAAAGCTTACTTTTTGCTAACTTTTTTTGTTTTTTTCTTTACTTTAGAGGAACTTTTGTCAGTCTTATTTTCTTTATCATTTGTAGTTTCACCTTCATGATCATAGTTTTCATGTGATCGCTGATTTTTAGTTAATTTATTAAAATCTGAAATTATTTTTTCAGCTTCAGTAATTGAAATATTTTTCTTTTTCAAATTTATTTTAGATTTAAATAAACTTAAAATTTTTTCTTCATATAATGCACCTTTTAAACTTTGGGCTGCAGATGGATTTTTTTGGTAGTAATCTAAAACCATTTTTTCTTGACCAGGCATTCCTTTAATTTGTTTTTGAATTTCTCCTTGAATTTCTTCATCTAATACCTTTAAATTATTCTTTTCTCCATATTCATTTAATATTAAACCAAGTTTAATTCGGGACTCTGCAATATTTAAATTTTTTGTTTTATGTTTATCTATATCTTCTTTTTTAAGTTTGTGTGTCATCAAATGAATTTCTTGTTCAACAAGATTTTTAGGTAATTGAATTTTATGTAATTTTTCAATTTGATCTAAAATTTCTTTTTTTGTGATTGAGTCTAAAGCTTGTTTATATTGAGTGGATATTTGTTTCTCTATTAAAGACTTTAAATCTGTTAAATCTTTAGCGCCCATATTTTTTGCAAAAACATCATCTATCTTAGTCTCATTTGCCTTTTGAACATTGATAATTTTACACTTAAATTTAGCTTTTTTATTTGCTAACTCTTTATTTGGATAATTTTCTGGCAAGTTAACTTCTATTATTTTGCTTTCTTCTTTTTTAACGCCAATCAATTTCACATCAAAACCTTTAAGGAAAAGCTCTTTACCAATTTCAAGTCTTGTATTCTTTCCTTCGCTTCCCTCAAATTTTTCGTCGTTAATAGTTGCGCTATAATCAAATATTACTAAATCACCTTTTTCTGATTTTTCACCTTTGTCAGAAAATGTTTTATTGTTTTTAGCTATCTCTTCTATTTTTTCATTTACTAATTTACTCTCAATCTTTACTAAATATTCATTTGCAGAATATTTATCAAAGCTCGCAAGAGTAACTTCGGGTAATGAGTCTACCTCTATTGTATAATTAAGATCTTTTCCTTCTCCAAATGACTTTAAATCTATCCTGGGTTGGCCAGCTGCTTTAATTTTTTTTTCTTTTAAGGCTTTATTTGAACTTTCTTGTAAAATTTTATCGATAACTTCTCCATATATAGCTTTCCCAAATTGGCTTTTGATTACTGCCGGTGGAACTTTGCCAGGTCTAAAACCTTTAAGGCTTACTTCTGATTGAAGTTCTGATAATTTCTTTTCTAACTTTTCTTGAATAGTTTTTTTATCGATAATTATTGATAAAATCGTTGTTAACCCTTTTTTGTTTTGTACGTCTATTTTCATAATAATGTTTTGGTGGGCAAGAAGAGACTCGAACTCTTAAACCTTGCGGTACTAGTTCCTAAGACTAGCGCGTATACCAATTCCGCCACTTGCCCACTATTTTTAGTGATCAGCTTATATAGCAAATTACTTTTTAGAGAAACTATAAAGTCTAAAATATATAATCGTATAAAGAATAATTAGTGAAAAAAACCAATATTTTGAAATTAGGCTGTTATTTTGAAAATAGAAAAGTGGAATCTGCAAAAATAGATACGAAAAATTAATCAGCACAGATGTCAAATAATTGCAGCTTTCTTTTTTTCTGGAGCCAGATAACCATTTATATAACAACATGTGCAGGTGAAATTTATCCGGATGTAGTGGAGATTTTTTTGAGGCAGACTTTCTAATAAAAGAAAAGAAAACTTCATAAAACAAATAGAACAATACACCAGCAAAAAAGAATGGTGAGGATTGAGGATTTAATTCATAAGTTTTAATAGTATTTAAAACAATTAAAGAACCTAACAAGTAAGACCCACTGTCACCTAAAAATATCTTAGCTTTTGGAAAATTAAATAACAAAAAAGATAATACAATTATGATCTGAACAAATAATATAATTGAAATATTATCATTTTGATTAGATAAATTTAAAAGTAGATAAATAGAGTTTATTAATAGAAAATGAATTGCTAGGAGTCCATTAAAACCATCAACTAAATTAGCACCATTTATCACAAATAAAAAACAAAGGAGAACAAAACATATTTGAAAAATATTATTTTCTAACCATGAATTTAAAAATTCTAAGCCAGATTTATTTATTTCAATTGAAAAAACATTAATACAAAAAATTAAAAGGGCAAGCATAAAAACTAAACGAATATTTGGATTAATTTTTATTTTTAAATCGTCCAGAAAACCTAAAAAAAATAATAATAATGTAATTACAAGGTAATCTTTTAAGAAAGTATCTAATATTAAGAAGTAGAATAATATAAATAGTAAAAATAAAGATAAAATTATTAACCCCCCTATTCTAGCTATAGGTTTTTTATGAAATGCCTGCGGTTTTAAAAAATCCCTATCAATTAAAGATCCTGAAAAAAAAAATTTTGAATATTTAGTTATAATATAAGTGATTAAAAAGCTTATAAGAGAAAAGAGAGAAAAAAAATTTAAATTGAATTCTAACATTTATTTGTTATTTTTTTTTACTATGTAGATACCTGTCATAATTATTATAAGAGAAACAAAAACTTTCCAAGTAATTTGCTCATTTAAAATTAACACACCAAATATTACACCAAAAATAGGTATCAGGTAAGTAACCTGCGTCTGGAAAACTAAACCATTTCTCATTAAAATTTTAAATCTTAACCACCAGGCAAATCCTGTGGCTACTGATCCTAAGTAAATAAGCGAAAGCACAGATTCTAAATTTGGTTTAGAGTTGAAAGGTTCTTCAAAAATAAAAGCTATGGGAATTAAAAAAATTAATGCCCAAATCATTGTTGATGTAGTTACGTCTAAATTTCCAGCATTTTTCATCTTTTTTAAAATTAATATTCCTGCTATAGAATAAAAAGTTGATCCAGCTACTATTACTAATGCGTAAATGTAATTAGTTTCATTCAAAATTAATTTATCAAAAAATAAAATTAAGATCCCCACAAATCCAAAAATAATTCCTATTGATTTATAAAACGTAATTTTTTCATCTTTGGTAAATATATGCGCTAAAATTGATCCAGTTAATGGCGTTGTGCTCATCAGTATTGCTGCCAGGTAACTATCTACTTTGTTTGTTCCTACTGCGATTAAAGAAAAAGGAATTGAAATGTTGCAAAGGCCTATCAAAGCATAAATTTTCCAATTTTTTGAAAAAGCTTTAATTTTAATTCTATAAAAAAAAGAAAATATAATAAGAAAAAGAACCGCAAAAATCACTCTTACTAATGCTAAAGTATAGGGCTCAAAAGAATAAGTGGCAATTTTTATATTAAAAAAAGATGAACCCCATATTGCACCAAGCACTAACAAAAGTAATATGTCGGTAGTTTTTGCCTCTTTCATTTCAATTCTAGATTGTAATATGTTTAAAACGCATAACTGTTATTGCTTATAAGTATATTATTGAATTTGTTAATTCTGTTATGTTTAATACAATTTTTTAAAAACTTACAAAGGAAATATTAATGAGCGTAAAAGATGTTTCAAAATTAATGAAAGATAAAGAAATAGAATTTGTAGATTTTAGGTTTACAGATCCTAAGGGAAAATTACAGCACTTAACTATGGACGCAACAATTGTTGACGATCAAATGTTAAACGAAGGTGTGTTTTTTGATGGTTCCTCAATAGCAGGTTGGAAAGCAATAAATGAGTCAGATATGATTTTAAATCCTGACCTATCAAGAGCTATTGTTGATCCTTTTAATTCTCACAATACCTTAAATATATTTTGCGACATTCTTGATGCGGTAAAAAAAGAGCCATACGAAAGAGATCCAAGAGGAACTGCAAAAAAAGCTGAAGCTTATATGAAAAAACTTGGTATAGGCGATAAAGCATATTTTGGTCCTGAACCAGAATTTTTCACATTTGAGGATGTAAGATTTGAAAACAAAATGAATACTAGTAATTTTTTTATCGATAGTTCTGAGGGTCCTTATAACTCGGGTAAAAAATATGAGAATGGAAATATGGGACACAGACCAGGTGTTAAAGGCGGTTATTTTCCGGTTCCACCTGTTGATAGTGCGCAAGACATGAGGGCTGAAATGCTAAAAGCATTAAAAGATATGGGTGTAAAAGTAGAAAAACATCATCATGAAGTCGCTCCGAGTCAGCACGAGCTAGGAATGTATTTTGGAACGCTTACAGATCAAGCAGATAATGTTCAATTATACAAATATGCTGTGCAGATGGTTTCTCATTCATTTGGTAAAACTTCTACATTTATGCCTAAACCAGTAAAAGGTGATAA
>JADHRF010000031.1 GCA_016777565.1 Pelagibacteraceae bacterium | reverse complement strand
AAAGAAAAAAATGAAACAAGTAAATCTAAATTTTGTCCAATTATTGCAGGAGTAAGTTTTTTAGATCAAATTGGAAATTTAAAAAATATAAACAAAATTAAATTTACAAATATTGCTTATCCAATATTATTTTTACCATTTGTAAGCAGAGCATCAGAAGTGATAGGAAAAAGAATACATTTAAAATTAGATAATAAAGAGTTTATTATGAATTTTAATAATAGTATTTCATACAATTTTTTTAAAAGTGAAATTGTTGAATTATCTGAAGTTATCAGTATAAATATTTTAGATAATAAAGACACATTCAGTGAAATCGAGTGGAAAGAGCTATACAAGTTATCTGAAGACACTTTTGTTGAAGAAAATGAAAGCCTTAAACAAGGTGGAGCAGGTGCAGGTTTAACAGATAATGATTAATTACTTTAGCTTTGCCATTTCTTCTATGTGAGCTGGTCTAGTTTCACAACATCCACCTAAAATAGTAGCCCCCGCATCTTTAAATTTTTTTACAAATAAGGCCATTTTTTTTGGAGTAAGATCTTTTCTTTGGCCTAAAAATTCATTTGGATTTCCAGATTTACTTTTATTGTAGCTATTTGTGTAACCAGATTTAGGACAAGTTGTTATAAATCCATTGAGTTTGAAACCAAATGGTATACCTAAATTTTTTATCTCATTTAAATTTAATTCATAATTTTCTGGAGAAACACATGAAAGCATTAGTCCCAAAAGTTTTTTATGATCAATCTCGGTAATTATTTGAGAAACTTTTTCACCACTTGGTAATTTAACACCATCTGATATATGAGCGCCGATTAAGTATGGTTTATTGAAATTTTCTATTGCTTCAATTGCTAATCTAAATTCCCTAACACTACTTAACACGTCAAAATAAAAAAAATCTATAAATGGATTTAACAACTTTGCTTGTTCATAAAAATTTTCTTTTATTTCACTATCCGATCTTGTGTCAGCTTCATAAGTTAAATATTGTGGTGGCAAACCTCCAGCAATAAAAATATGGGGATTTTTTTCTTTAGCTTTTTTTGCTATTTCTCCAGCTTTAGTATTTAGATATTCAAACTTATCTTCAATCCTATTATCTCTTAATCGTAACCTTCTAGTTGTAAATGTTGTTGTGACAATTATTTCTGCACCAGATTTGATAAAGTCTAAATGTGTATCAAGTAATAATTGATGATACTCATCTTTAAGTAACGCATTTGCACTCCAGAGGGTTCCATTTGGCTTCATACCTCTTGCTAGTAATTCTTGACCCATTCCTCCATCTAAAATCCTTGTTTGTTTGAAAAAATCCAAGTTCATTTCTTGTACCTCACTTTTTTAGTGCTTTAGCTATATGCTAGGTGCACAATACAGTTCAACTACCTTTACCAATTTTATTAATGATTTCCATTTTAGCAATTAAAGCCTGCAATACGGATCAAATCGGCAATAAACTTATATAACTTTTAAAAGATAATTCAAATTATTTTTTAAATGTAATTTTGGCGTTAAAAGAAAAGGACCTTCTTTCACCATCTACATTGAATGGATATGCTGCATGCATTAAATAATTTGGAAAAATTAGTAAATCTCCTATTTTTGGATTTAAATTATAGATGCTTTTGCTTAAAAAGTTTTTTTGACCGTTTATAAAGTCAATAGTTCCATTTGTTTTAACTTTCTTGTTTTTTACAACTTTATTTTGATTCATATTTTTTGGTATTTTGAGATAACCAACACCTGAAAGTTGCCCGCTATGATAATGGATGGGGTTATATTCATTTTTAAACTGTCTCACTACCCAAAGTTTAATTATCTTTACTTCCTTAATATTTGGAACACCTGATACTTCTAGATATTTTCTAATATTTTTAATTAACTCTTTAGATAAGTTTTTTTTAATAAAGGTATCATTTAATTTTACCTCATCTTTGATTTGACTAACTAATTTTGAACTATAATCATTTTTTTTTGAAATCACTGTTTTATCAACATGAGTATTAATTACCTTTAAGATTTTTTTTGATAACTTACCTTTTCCAAGAGTTGGTCCAAATGCTCTAAATGTTTTCATGTAAGTTGTTATATATATATTAAATAAATAACTTCAATCCCATTCTTATTGAGACGAAAATTACTAAAGCAGATGTAACTAATGCCAAAACTCTTGCAGGAAAAAATTTGATATTAAGAAAATTACCTATTTGTCCTCCTATTAATACAGACAAAAACAATAACCAATAATTTTGAATTTCATAAAAAATTGTATGTTTTGTAAATTGCCCAAAAATACCAGCTACAGAATTGATTAAGATGAATAATGATGCGGCTGTGGCTATATCTTTTGCTTTACCTGCTCTTATTAATAGCAATATTGGACTTAAGAAAATACCTCCACCAATACCAACTATACCAGAAATAAATCCGATTGAACCACCTATTAAAAAAGCGAAGATTTTTGGAATTTTCCTATGGGCTTGATCAGTATCATCAAACGACCTAAAATTAAAAAGTAATAAAATTCCAGCAACAATTAATACCAAAAATAACAGAATCTCAAAAAAACTTTTACTTATTGATAAAGTACCTCCAATAAATGCAAGAGGTATAGATGAAATAAGGTAGGGTGTTAATAATTTAAAGTTGATACTGCCTGCTCTAATATAATTAAAACAATTTCCAGAAACGACTATAATATTACAGCAAAGAGCAATTACTGGAAAAATTTGATAAGGGATACCCCAAATCAACAGAAGAGCCAGATAGGTAGATCCACCACCAAAGCCCACACTAGAATATAATATTGCTGTTAGAAAAAATAAAAATGATAATATAAACATTATAATTAAATTAAATTTATGATTGTAAATATAGCACTTTTGACCGTTACAGATACCAGAACTTTAGATAACGATAAGTCGGGAGGAATTTTAGTTAATAAGATAAAAGAAGCCAATCATAAATTGATAGACAGAAAAATTTGCAAGGATAATAAAGATGAAATTATCAAAATTTTAAAAGATTGGATTAATAAAGAGGAAATTGATGTCATTATTACTACTGGAGGAACAGGTTTAACTGGAAGAGATATAACTCCAGAGGCAGTCAATGAAATAGCAGACAAACACATTCCTGGCTTTGGAGAAGTGTTTAGAACAATAAGTTTAAAAACAGTTGGCACTTCTGCCATTCAATCAAGGGCATGCGCTGTGCTTGCTAACGGCAAATATGTTTTTGCTTTACCAGGTTCTTCAGGTGGGGTAACAGATGCTTGGGAAGGTATTCTAAAACACCAATTGGATATAAATCATAAACCCTGTAATTTTGTAGAATTATTTCCCAGACTCAAAGAAAAATAGTTATTTTGGCATTTTTTATTCATTTAAAAAAAAATTTTTTTATTGCATTTAAGCAGAGTTCGTAATGAAATAGCAATATTACAAATGGAGGAATAATGAAAATAATAAATAAAATTTTAGTATTATTTTTTGCAATTTTGTTAAATGCTAACTCAGCATTTTCAGCAGAAAAGTGGGATATGGCACTAGCTTATGGTGCCTCTAATTTTCACTCTGCCAATGCAACAGAATTTGCTAAGAATGTGTCAGATAAAAGTGGTGGAAAATTAACAATAGTTACTCACCCTGGTGGATCTTTATATAAAGGTGGAGAAATCTTTAGAGCAGTTCGAACAGGACAGACTCAAATAGGGGAAAGGTTTATGTCGGCTTTAGGTAAAGAAGATCCATTGCTTGAAATAGACTCTCAACCTTTTTTAGCGTCGTCTTATGGTGATGCGATGAAATTGTATAATGCATCAAAACCTGAAATAGTTAAAGGGCTAGACGCAAAAGGTTTGGTATTTTTATATGCTGTACCATGGCCAGCCCAAGGACTTTACAGTAAAAATGAAATTAATTCTAAAGCAGATTTAAAAGGACTAAAGTTTAGAGCATACAATTCTTCTTTGATTAGATTAGCTGAACTTACAGGAATGGCACCAACTAAAATTGAAGCTGCTGAAATAAGTCAAGCTTTTTCAACTGGAGCGGTTGAAAGTATGATCACTTCACCAACCACTGGTAAGAACAGTAAAATTTGGGAAAATGGAGTAAAGTATTTTTATGACATAGCAGCTTGGTACCCAAAAAATATGATTATTGTTAATAAAGATGCGTGGAGTAAATTAGATTCTGCAACTCAAAAGCTAGTAATGTCAGAAGCCGCAAAAGCAGAGAAAAAAGGTTGGGCATTATCTAAAAAAGGCAACAAGGCAGACAAAAAAGCTTTAGCTGATGCTGGCATGAAAGTTGGTAAAGTAAATTCAGCTTTAAATAAGCACTTCAAAGAAGTTGGAGCTACAATGTCTAAAGAATGGGCTGATAGAGCTGGTTCTAGAGGACAAGCTGTTTTAGCTGCTTATAAATAATATTATAAATTAAAAAGGCCGTTATTAATTAACGGCCTTTTTGTTATGATAAATAAACTTAATAATATTTTAAAATCTATTTATAATTATTCAGGTTATTTAGCTGCAACCTTTTTAGTGTTTGTGGCATTATTTATTTTAATTGGAATCATATCTAGAATTTTTGGTTTTTATGTAAGGGGGTTAGCTGAATACTCAGGTTATTGTATGGCAGCCTCATCATTTTTTGCACTTGCATATACTTTTTATAACGAAGCTCATATAAGAATAACTCTATTTCTTGAAAAACTCGAAAATAAAAAAAGAAGAATTGCAGAATTGTGGTGCTTGTCTATAGCAAGTTTTTTTTCTGGATTTATGGCTTTTTACTTTATCAAAATGACTTTAATTTCAATTAAGTTTGAAGAAAGAAGTGAGGGTGCAGATGAAATTTTTATTTGGATACCCCAAACTTCTGTCGCAATAGGTTCGTTAATATTTTTTATTTGCGTATTCCATCATTTAATTTTTTCAATAATTGGTAAAAAGATAAGCTAATTATGAACGAAGTATTTTTAACAATCTTTTTTATTTCCTTATTATTATTTTTATTGGGGTCAGGTGTTTGGGTGGCTTTAAGTATGATAGCTGTATCTGCTATTGGAATGATATTATTTACAACTAGACCAGTTGGAGATGCTATGGCAACAACTATATGGGGCACAAGTTCATCTTGGACATTAACAGCCTTGCCTTTATTTGTATGGATGGGGGAAATATTATTTAGAACCAAACTATCAGAAAATTTATTCAAGGGATTGTCACCATGGTTATCAAAATTACCTGGTGGTTTAATTCATGTAAATGTAGTTGGATGTGCTTTATTTGCTGCAATCTCAGGGTCTTCGGCTGCAACAGTTGCTACAGTGGGTAAAATGTCAATTCCAGAACTAAGAAAACGAAAATATCCTGAAAGATTATTATTAGGAAGTTTGGCTGGCTCAGGAACATTAGGGTTATTAATTCCACCTTCGATAATATTGATCATTTATGGTGTAACAATCGAAGACTCGATCGCAAAACTGTTTATGGCTGGAATTATTCCAGGGATAATGATTGCAATTTTATTTATGTCTTATGTGGTTATTTGGTCAATTTTTAATAAAAGATTAATGCCGAAAGCTATACAAAATTTTTCTTTTTCAGAAAAGATTAAAGAATCAAGACAACTTTTACCAGTTATACTTTTAATAATTTCAGTTATAGGATCTATTTATACTGGTGTCGCCACCGCAACTGAGGCAGCATCTCTGGGTGTAATGGGTGCTTTAATCTTATCTTGGTTTCAAAAAACCCTTAATAAAAATACTTTTAAATTATCATTATTAGGTGCAACTAAAACATCATGCATGATTGCTTTTATATTAGCTGGTTCAACTTTTTTGTCCCTAGCTATGGGTTTTACAGGATTACCAAGAAATTTAGCAATATGGATTAAAGAAATGAGTCTTTCTCCCTATATGTTGATTTTTATTTTAACAATTTTTTATATCATTTTAGGAATGTTTCTTGATGGAATTTCAGCTGTTGTATTAACAATGGCAATTATTGAACCAATGATAAGACAGGCAGGTTTTGATATGATTTGGTTTGGAATATACCTTGTGATTGTGGTTGAGATGGCTCAAATTACCCCTCCAGTAGGTTTTAATTTATTTGTGCTTCAAAGTTTGGCGAATAAAGATATGGGCTTTATTGCAAAAAGTGCATTTCCTCTTTTCTTATTAATGATTTTGGCAGTTATAATTATTATAATTTTTCCAGAGATTGCTTTATGGTTACCGAATCAAATGGCTCAAAATATTAAATAATTATTTTTGATACTTTTCTTTCCACTCTGAATAGGGCATACCATAAACATGTTCACGAGCCTCAAGATCACTAATAGTAATATTTTTTTTTTCAGCCTCTTCTCGATACCATCTTGATATACAATTCCTGCAAAACCCAGCAAGATTCATGAGGTCGATATTTTGAACATCTTTTCTTTCATCTAAATGATGAAGTAGTCTTTCAAAAGCAGCAGATTGTAACTCTTTTTTTTTATCTTCAGTCATAATTAAAATATTAGACACATTTCAATTAAGCACAAGATGTAGGTTTAATTCAATCATGGGTAGAAATAAAATTTTTATAAAAGTAGATCCTACGCAGTTTCTTTGGTTAAATTAATTATGGTAACTAAAAAGAGAAAAAAAGCCAAAAAAAAAAAAACTAAGGCCAAAAAGAAAAACTCTAAGTTGGTCAGTAAATCTAGAAAAATAAAAAAAAATAAAAAAGTTGCGACCAAAAAGTCTGCGACTAAGAAGCGTTCTAAAAATTCTAGAATAAATAATAAGCTAAAAAATAAAAAAACAAGAAAGGTAAAAAAGATGAGTACAGAAACAATTAATGCTGGGAAGTCTCCTTTACTGGATACATCTCACTTAAAAGTACCCTTTCCATTCAAGAAGAAATATGGAAATTATATTGGAGGAAAGTTTGTAGAACCAAAGTCAGGTAAATACTTTGACAACGTTAGTCCAATTAACAATGAAGTAATCTGTCAAATGGCTCGATCAGATGCAAAAGATGTTGAGGCAGCATTAGACGCAGCTCACGCAGCTTTTGTTGAATGGGGAAAAACAGATATCACTACTCGATCAAATATAATGAATAAGATTGCTGATGTTTTAGAAAAAAATCTTAATTTATTAGCAGCAGCGGAATGTTTGGATAATGGAAAGCCCATCAGAGAATGTATGGCAGCTGATTTACCATTAGTAGTTGATCACTGGAGATATTTTGCAGGAGTTATTAGAGCAGAAGAAGGATCTGTTGCTGAGATAAGTAATTCTCAATATTCTTACAATATACCTGAACCATTAGGTGTAGTTGGCCAGATTGTTCCATGGAATTTTCCATTATTAATGGCAACTTGGAAGCTTGCTCCAGCATTAGCTGCAGGAAACTGTTCAGTTCTAAAACCAGCTGAACAAACACCAGCATCTATAATGCTTATGATGGAACTAATTGGAGATCTTTTACCTCCAGGTGTAGTTAATATTGTTAGTGGTTTTGGCCTTGAAGCAGGAAAACCGTTAGCATCATCTAAAAGAATAGCAAAGATTGCTTTTACGGGTGAAACAACAACTGGTCGTTTGATTATGCAATATGCAGCACAAAACTTAATTCCGATTACTTTAGAATTAGGTGGCAAGTCTCCAAATATTTTCTTTGAAGATATCATGGATAAAGATGATGCCTTTTTGGATAAATGTGTTGAGGGATTTGTAATGTTTAATCTAAACCAAGGAGAAGTATGTACTTGTCCTAGCAGAGCCTTAGTTCAAGAGTCTATCTATGATAAATTCATGGAAAAATGTATTGCTAGAACTAAAGCTGTTGTTCAAGATAATCCTTTAAAGATGGAAACTATGATTGGTGCCCAAGCATCAGTAGAACAAATGGAAAAAATAAAATCTTACTTAGACTTAGGTAAGAAAGAAGGTGCTAAAGTTCTATGTGGTGGAGGTGTTGGTAAAGTAAATAGTGGCCTAGAAAAAGGAAACTACATTCAACCAACTATTTTTGAGGGAGACAATAGTATGAGAATCTTCCAAGAAGAAATTTTTGGTCCAGTAGTGTCTGTAACTAAGTTTAAAGATGAAGCTCATGCATTAGAAATTGCTAATGATACACTTTATGGACTTGGAGCAGGTGTCTGGAGCAGAAATGGGAATATTGCATACAGAATGGGCAGAGCTATACAAGCAGGTATCGTTTGGACCAACTGCTATCATGCTTACCCAGCTCACTCTCCATTTGGAGGCTACAAACAATCTGGTGTTGGACGAGAAACTCACAAAATGATGCTAAATCACTATAGACAAAACAAAAATCTACATGTGTCTTACGCAGAAAATAAATTAGGTTTCTTTTAACAGATATATTATAATGGCCTGTAATAAATTACAGGCCATATAAAATGAAAGTTACAGCAACACCCTCAGCCCTAGAATTAATCGAAGATCTAAAAAAAGATCATGGCAAAGACTTATTATTTCATCAATCTGGCGGTTGTTGTGATGGTAGTGCTCCAATGTGTTATCCTGCTAAGGAATATTTAGTAGGTGACGGAGATGTTTTAATTGGAAAAATTGGTGATATCCCTTTTTATATCAGTGAAACCCAACATGAAGCTTGGAAAAATACAGATCTAATTATAGATTGTATTAAAGGTATGGGTGGAATGTTTTCATTAGACAATGGTACTGGTAGAAGATTTTTAACAAGATCAGAGATTTGTATTCCTGAGGGCACTAAGATCAATTAGCATTAATCGGATTTCCTTTTAACCACTCACTATCTTCATTTTTATAATGTTCCTTTTTCCAAATAGGAGATCGTTTTTTAATTTCTTCAATTATATATCTCGATAAAACGTAAGCTTGATCTCTATGTTTGCAAGCAACAGCAATGATAATACTAGTTTCACCAAGTCCAATATACCCTTTAATGTGCTCAATAAAAACTACCTTATCTTTAATATCTAACTTATCACCAGTTTCTTTATAAATTTCCTCAAAACTTTTTAATACCATCTCATCATGGCTATCATAAGTTATTCCTGTTACTTCTTTATTTTCATTAATATTTCTTACAGTTCCAGTAAAAATAATTGAAGCCCCATATTTAGATGATCTAATAAAATCTTCTGCATTAGAAGATTTTATTTTTTCAACCTTGATATCTATTATTCTTGTATGAAGCATTAACCACCACCTATTGGAGGTATGATTCCAATTTTTTGATCTTTTAAAATTATATAATTATCAGTAATAATATTGTTATCCTCTGAGCAAAAAGCAGAAGTTGCTACAATTTTTTTAAAGTCTTCATTACCCTTAAAATTTTTCTCTAAATAATCAATTATTTCTTTTCTAAAATCTTTAATTTCAGTTTTTTCTTTGATTTGAAATTCTATGTGATCTTTATTACTAAAATCTCTACTTGCACCGAATAGTTCAAGTTTAATTTTCATTGTTAAAAATATTGTCTAAAAATTTTGGCAGACCATCTGGATTAGTCCATAACCCACTTTTTCCACCTTCTTTAATTAACAATTTTACATTGTCGATTTTAAGATGAGGATTAACAATTTTGCTTAAATCATAGAGTGTAATTAGTGCAGCATTAACCCCCATGATAGCCTCCATCTCAACACCTGTTTTGGCAACAGCTGAAACAACACAAAAAACTTCCAATGAATTATCAACTTCATTCATAATTATTTTTGTTGCAGTATGATCAATTGGAAGTGGGTGACACAAAGGTATTAATTCACTTGTTTTTTTAACCCCAAGAACAGCAGATACTTCCGCTAATGCAATAGGGTCACCTTTGGGCATTTCTTTTTTTTTGATTAAATTAAAAACTTCTTTTCCAATATAGATTTTACCAGAAGCCAAAGCTCTTCTAAAAGTTTCTTTTTTTGAGGACACATCAACCATATTAAAAGAATTCTTTTTAAAAATTTCTTCAGCCCAATCTTTTAATTCTTCTTGATCTATTACTTTAAAATTTTTCATTATCCCCCTGTACTTGATAAGTTTGGAGTAATACCTGTTTTTCCCAGCTCTAAATGGTGTGACTCTTTTTTAAGGTGTAATTGTTTTATTATTAGATCTACAAGTTCATCTTTTTGACTATCGTTTTGCAAAAGATGACGCAGACTAATCCCTGTATTTCCAAACAAACAAAGTCTTAAATCACCTCTAGAAGTAATTCTTAATCTATTACATGTTTTACAAAAATCTTTAGAGTAGGGCGCGATTAATCCAAATTTCCCTTTATATTCAGGATGAATATAGTTTAGTGAGGGGCCAGCATCCTTACCATATGTTTGGTACACCCATTTATTTTTCTTTAAATAATCTTTAAATATTTTCGAAGAGACATGATTTTTTTTAAAGAAATCAAGATTGTCACCTGTTTGCATTAATTCTATAAATCTAAAATCAATCTTATTGTTTTTAATAAAGTCACCAAATTCTTCAAATTCTTCATAGGTGTCATTAATACCTTTAAGTAAAACAGCATTAACTTTTATATTCTTAAAATTTAAACCTTGTAAAATTTTTATTCCCTCTAAAATTTGTAAAAGCCTATCATGGCCAGTTAATTTTTTAAAAGTTTCTCTATTTAAACTGTCAATACTAATATTAATTCCATCCAAACCTGACTCATGTAATCGTTTAGCAATTTTATCCAATTGATAGCCATTTGTGGTCATTGTTATTTTTGGAATATTTGAGTTTTTTTTCATATTTTTAAGGATATCAAAAAAATCTTTTCTAACAGTTGGTTCTCCACCAGTTAATCTTATTTTACAAACACCTAATTCAGATAAAGCTTTTGTTAATCTTGATATTTCTTCACCTGTCATAAAGTTTCTGGTATCACCAGGCATTTTTTTATAACCTTCAGGTAAACAATATGTACATTTGTAATTACAAACATCAGTAATAGACAATCTTATGTAGGGAAATTTTCTTCCAAAAGTGTCAGTAAGTGTTTTCATCCAATTCTTATTATATTATATTGCAGTATTAATATATGAATAAAATTATCAGTAATACCGAAATAGAACAATTTAAAAAAGATGGTGCTGTTCTAATTAAAGGTAAATTCAATAACGTCTGGATTGAAAAGTTAAAAGAAGGAATAAAAAAGGGTAAAAAAAACCCAAGCCCAAGGTTTGTAAATCATACAAAAGATAAAAATTTACCTGGATATTATGAAGATTTTTGGACTTGGAATTTACATGAAGAATTTAAAGATTTTGTTTTCAATTCACCAACACCAAAAATTGCAGCAGAACTTTTAGAAGCTAAAAAAGTTAATTTAGTGATGGATAATTGGTTTTTTAGAGAAGCAGGTTCAAAATCATCTCCACCTTTTCATCACGACATATCATATTTTGATTTTGAAGGATCAATGTGTGTATTATGGATACCACTTGAGTCTGTTAAAAAAGAAGATGGTATAGCTTGGGTTAAAGGATCTCATTTATGGGATAGATTATTCTTAAGAACTAGATTTAATGATGGTCACAAAGTTGATGGTGAAGCTGGAATTGTTAATGGAAAAAAATATGAATTAACTCCAAATATATTAGAAAACAAAAATGAATATGAATTTTTACAATGGGATCTAGAAGTTGGTGATTGTATTTATTTTGATATTAGAACATTACATGGAGGATTAAATACCGTTACACCTAAAAAAGATGTTCATAGATATACATTGAGAATGGCAAAAGAAAACTCTAAAATTATTTATCGAGGAGATTGGGCTAAAGAAGAAAGAGCTATCATGGAAGATAATGGTTATAAAAATGGTGATGACTTGTCTGGCAAAATGTTTCCAACCTTATTTGAAGCTAGTTAACTTCTAGCTTATAAAACTAGAAGTTAACTTAAACAATTATCCTGCTGGTTTGTATCCAGCCATAGCTTTAGTTGCTAGTTCAGCAGCTTTGTTAATGTCCATTTTTTCAAGGATAGTAAAGTTTGTTATTGTTCCAGTTGACTCAACAGCTAATTTAACAGCTGCAGTTGCCTCAAAACCTACATCCCCAGTTATTACTCCAACAAAATCATAAGCTCCTCTAACGATATCAAAAGATACCATTTTACCACCAACAGCTTCTGATAATTGAGTTGCTGCGGCTGCTCTATCTTGAGAAGGGTCTTTCATAAAACCCTGAAATGCTTTTGCTGTGTAATTGCCCATTACAATATATTTTTTCATATGTTACTCCTTATTAATTTGTAAGATTAAAACATATTTGCTAAAAATTTATATAGTTTTTTTTTAAAATCAACTCAAGGTTTAGCAAATTATGTATGAAAAATTTGGACAATTTATCGATGGCAATTGGTCGCCCTCTTCTAACAAGGAAACTTATGAAGTTATCAATCCTGCAACAGAAGAAGTTTTAGGCCATGCATCAAAAGCTACATCTGATGATGTTGATCGTGCATTAAAGTCAGCAGAAAAAGGACTACAAGTTTGGAAAAAAACTCCACCTTGGCAGCGGTCAAATGTTTTAAGAAAAATTGCTGATAAGATCAGAGAAAAAAAAGATGTGTTTGCTAAATGGATGACATTAGAAAATGGAAAACCTTTAGCTGAAGGTATTGGTGAAACAAATGGAGCAGCAGATATTTTTGAGTGGAATGCGGAAGAAACAAAAAGAATTTATGGCCAGACAATAGAAAGTAGATTTGAAGATACTAGAGTGCATGTTTATTATCAACCAGTTGGCGTTGTAGCAGCATTATCTCCATGGAATTTTCCACTTATCTTAGCCGCTAGAAAAATTTCCACTGCATTAGGAGCAGGATGTTCTGTGATTATTAAACCTGATACAATAACCCCTGGTGTTGTAATGGAGTTAGTTGATATTTGTAGAGAATGTGGTGTTCCTCCTGGAGCAGTTAATCTTTTATCAGGTGACCCTCCAAGTATTGCATCCCAATTAATTCAATCAGATATTATTAAAAAAATTTCTATTACTGGCTCTGTAAGAGTAGGAAAATTAATATTAAAACAAGCTGCTGATAAAGTTCAAAGAGTAACAATGGAATTAAGTGG
>JADHRF010000003.1 GCA_016777565.1 Pelagibacteraceae bacterium | reverse complement strand
GGTATGGGTGGAATGTTTTCATTAGATAATGGAACAGGTCGTAGATTTCTCACTAAATCTGAAATTTGTTTAGTTGAAGACAACAAAAAGTAAAAAAAATTAGCACTTAGTCTTATAGACATCCTAAAAAATATCTGTATTTTTAAACTATGGGGCAGATTTTATTAACTGACGTTAGAAGAAAATTCTTAGATTATTTTAAAAAAAATAATCATAAAGTTGTTGAGTCCAGCAATTTAGTTCCAAATAATGATCCAACATTAATGTTTACTAATTCTGGAATGGTCCAATTTAAGAATGTTTTTACAGGTCTTGAAAAGAAGCCATTTAAATTAGCTACCACGTCACAAAAATGTGTAAGAGCAGGGGGTAAACATAACGATTTAGAGAATGTAGGTTATACTCCAAGACACCATACTTTTTTTGAAATGTTGGGAAACTTTTCATTTGGAGATTATTTTAAAGAACAAGCCATTTCTCACGCTTGGGAGCTCTTAACTAAAGATTTTGCCCTACCTAAAGAAAAATTATTAGTAACAGTATTTTCTGATGACAATGACTCTTTTAATTTATGGAAAAAAATTGCAGGTCTAAGTGACAGTAGAATAATTAAAATATCGACTTCTGATAATTTTTGGTCCATGGGCGATACAGGGCCATGTGGACCATGTTCTGAAATTTTTTATGATCATGGAGATAAATTAAAAGGCGGACCTCCTGGTACACCTGAACAAGATGGAGATCGATTTATAGAAATATGGAACTTAGTCTTCATGCAATATGAGCAAGTTTCCAAAAATAAAAGAATTGATTTGCCAAAACCTTCTGTCGATACTGGTATGGGCTTAGAAAGAATGACTGCTGTACTGCAAGGCACTCATGACAATTATAATATTGACCACTTTAAAAATATAATAAGTGCTTCAGCAGATATTACCAAAACATCGATAAACGAAAAGACAATTGCTAGCCACAGAGTTATAGCTGATCATTTAAGAGCAGGTAGTTTTTTAATCGCAGAAGGTATTCTTCCTTCTAATGAAGGCAGAGGGTATGTTCTTAGAAGAATTATGAGAAGAGGTATGCGTCATGCCCACACATTAGGAAGTAAAAATCCCATTTTTTTTAAACTATTTGAAACTCTTTTAAACGAAATGTCTGAAAGTTATCCTGAACTGAAGAGAGGAAAAGATTTAATAGTAGAAACTCTTAAGAATGAAGAAGAAAAGTTTTCATCTCTTTTAGAGCGAGGAATTAAAATATTGGATGAAAATTTAATAAAAGTTAAAAACAAAGTCTTACCAGGAGAAATTGCATTTAAACTTTATGATACTTATGGATTTCCGTTAGATCTAACAGCGGATATTTTGAGAAATAAAAATATTACTGTCGACAATGCAAGTTTTGAAAAATCAATGGAAGAGAGCAAAAAATTAGCAAGAGCTAATTGGAAAGGTTCTGGTGATAAATCTCTAGAAGAAAAATGGTTTAAAATTAGAGAAGAATTAAATCCTACAGAATTTTTAGGCTATGAATACGATAACGCCGAGGGCGTTGTATTAAAAATTTCTAAAGGGAATAATTTTGTAGTCGAAGCTCGTGAAGGAGATGAAATTGAATTAATAATTAACCAAACCCCTTTTTATGCAGAGTCAGGCGGTCAAGTAGGTGATCAGGGAACTATTAGCACATCTGATTGCAAAATTACCATTAATGATACTTTAAAAAAGATGGGAGATTTACATATACACGTTGGTAAAGTAGATTCGGGTAAAATTAAAATTGGCCAAAGTGTTAATCTAGAAATTAATACAGATAGAAGAAATGATGCAAGAGCGTATCATTCTGCGACCCATTTACTTCATGAGGCATTGCGAAGAACTCTTGGAAAACACGTTACTCAAAAAGGTTCTTTAGTTAGTCCTGAAAAGTTAAGATTTGATTTTAGCCATAATAAACCAATAGAAAATAACGAAATAAGCAAGATTGAAAAATTTGTAAATGAAATGGTCGCTACCTCCAGTGAGGTTAAGACAAGAATAATGACGCCTGCAGAAGCTGTTGAAAATGGTGCGTTGGCTTTATTTGGAGAAAAATATGGTGAAGAAGTTAGAGTTTTATCCATGGGAAAAGAGAAAAGCTCTTTTTTTTCGACTGAATTGTGTGGAGGAACGCATGTCAGAAATACCAAAGACATTGGAAGATTTAAAATAGTTAGCCAATCATCTATTGCATCTGGTATCAGGAGGGTTGAAGCATTAAGAGACACACAACTAGAGTCTTATGAAAAATCACTAAAAGAAAATAAGTCTAATAAAGACAAAAATCTAACAAATGAAATTAATTCTATAAAAAATGAATTGAAATCCCTTAACATTAAACCAAATTATAATGAAAGTAATGAATTAGGTGAGAATCTGAAAAATCTTACTAAACAACTAGAACAAATTAAAATTAAAAACATTATTAATAATAAAACTAAAAATATTGTTAAAGACATAAAATTTAGTAATTTTATTTTAAGGTATCAAGTGCTAGAAGAATTTCCTTCTAAAGAGCTAAGGAGTATAGTCGATCAGGGTAAAAAAGAAATTAAAGAAGGTATAGTAATAGCTTTCTGTAAGTTTGAGGAAAAAGTTGGAGTAGCTGTGGGAATTACTTCAAAATTAATTGATAAATACGATGCTGTAACTTTTGTAAAAGAAGCATCAGAAATTTTAGGTGGGAAAGGCGGGGGTGGAAGAAAAGATTTTGCACAAGCTGGAGGAGTAAATAAAGAAAAAATTGAGGAAGCTTATAAAGCTTTGAGTAAAAAAATCAATTAAGTTTTTTTTTTAAATTTGAGTTTATTACTTCTAAGAATTCGTTAGTTGTTAAATATTTAGCAGTCTTGTCAATTAAAATAGCAAGATCTTTCGTCATTGATCCACTTTCTACTGTTTCAATACATACATTTTCTAAAGTTTCAGAAAATTTAATAAGTTCATCGTTTCCATCTAATTTACCTCTATGAGCTAAACCTCGAGTCCAAGCAAAAATAGATGCAATAGGATTAGTTGAAGTTTCTTTTCCTTGCTGGTGCATTCGGTAATGTCTAGTTACTGTTCCGTGTGCTGCTTCAGCTTCAACTATTTTTCCATCTGGCGACATTAAAACACTTGTCATTAAGCCTAATGAACCAAATCCTTGAGCAACTGTATCTGATTGAACATCACCATCATAATTTTTACATGCCCAGATATATGCACCATTCCATTTCATGGCACAAGCTACCATATCATCAATTAATCTATGTTCGTAAGTTATATTGGCGGCTTTAAATTTCTCACAAAATTCTTTTTCAAAAACTTCTTCAAACAAATCCTTAAATCTTCCGTCATAAGCTTTTAGAATAGTATTTTTTGTTGATAGATAGACTGGCCAATTTCTTTGAAGCCCATAATTCATACACGATCTTGCAAAATCTTTAATTGACTTATCAAGGTTATACATAGACAAAGCAACTCCTGGTCCAGGAAAATTAAATACTTCAAATTCTTTTTTTTCCTTACCATCTTCAGAAGTCCATTTAATTTCCATTTTTCCTTTACCAGGTACTAAAAAATCAGTAGCTCTGTATTGATCACCAAAAGCGTGCCTGCCAATTACAATAGGTTTTGTCCACGTAGGAACTAATTTTGGAACATTTTTACATATAATTGGTTCCCTAAAAACAGTACCACCCAATATATTTCTTATAGTTCCGTTGGGCGATCTCCACATTTTTTTTAAATTAAATTCTTTTACTCTTTCTTCGTCTGGAGTAATTGTTGCACATTTAATCCCCACACCATATTTATTGATAGCATTTGCAGAATCAATAGTAATCTGATCTGAGCTTTTATCTCTGCTTTCAACCCCTAAATCATAGTATTTGATGTTTAAATCTAAGTAAGGAGAAATAAGTTTTTCTTTGATAAATGACCAAATAATTCTAGTCATTTCGTCGCCATCTAACTCAACAACTGGATTTTTTACCTTAATCTTAGACATATAAATATAAATTGATTAGAATAGGTTTTTATACATATTAACCAAAATTATCAAATTTAATATATGCTTAATTCAGTTTTTCCAAAGATACACAAAGAAGGGTACCGTTTTTTAGCTATCGCGGTAATTATAACATTTGTTTGTTTACTTTTTTCCAAGGCTCTGGGGTTGATAACAATATTATTGACTATCTGGGTTTATTATTTTTTTAGAGACCCTGAACGGATTTCAATACAAGACGATAGTTTTCTTGTTAGTCCTGCAGATGGATTGATTTCAAATATAAGCGAGGTTGATGGGCCAGTTGAACTTTCTTTGGAAAATAAAAAATTTACTAAAGTAAGCATTTTTATGAATGTTTTTAATTGTCATGTAAATCGTACACCAGTGTCTGGAAATGTAGAAGAAATACTTTACAAGCCTGGAAAATTTTTAAATGCTTCCCTTGATAAGTCTAGTGAAGAGAATGAAAGAAATTATTATAGACTAAAAACTAAAGAAGGTGATGATATTATCATCGTTCAAATTGCAGGATTGATTGCAAGACGAATAGTTTGTGAAGTAGAAGCAAATAAATCTTTAGTACAGGGTGATAGAATAGGCATGATTAGGTTTGGAAGCAGAGTAGATATTTATTACAACAATAGAAAACTACTAGCTAAACTTGGTCAGAATGTAGTAGCTGGAGAAAGCTTAATAGCAATTAAATAAAATGGAAAAAAAAAATCCGTTTAATATTGTTTCATCAAAAAAATCTAGATTTATTTTGCCAAACCTACTAACTATCATTGGTGTTTGTTTGGGTATTAGTTCTATAAAGTTTGCATTAGATGGCAACTACAGTTTAGCAGTTATATTTATAGTTTTTGCTTCTATTTTAGATGCATTGGATGGAAGGATAGCTAGACTTATTAAAGGTACGACAGAGTTTGGTAAAGAGCTAGACTCTTTAACTGACTTTGTAAGCTTTGGTATCGCGCCAGCATTTATACTATATTTTTGGGAATTAAAAAATTATGGAAAAGTTGGATGGGCTATAACATTAATTTTTTCAGTTTGTTGTGTTTTAAGGCTGGCAAGATTTAATTTAACTAAAATTTCTGAAGATGCAGAATGGAAATTAAATTATTTTGAAGGGGTTCCGTCACCAGCAGGAGCTGGTTTAGCATTGTTACCGTTAGTGTATGAACTATCTGAATTAAAATTTCAAATAGACATTAAAAGTATGACGCCATTTTTCGTTGTTGTAGTTGCATTGCTCTTAATAAGTAAAATACCAACATTTTCATTAAAAAAAATTAAAATATCTAGCCAATTAAGTATTTTTTTATTGTTTGGAATTGTTGTTATTTTTATATCTTTGATATTTTTTACATTTGAGTCATTAATGTTAATTGGAGTAATATATTTACTGTCAATTCCATTAAGCTTTTATTTTTATAAGAAAACTGCAAAAAAAATAAATAACCAGCTAGATGAGGATCATGAAGATATTCTTTAATGAAAAAGTCAAAGCGAGCAAAGAAAAGTAGAACCTGGGTAATAAAACAACACAGAGATCAGTTTTTTAAAAAAGCTAAAGTACTTGGTTATAGATCTAGGGCAGCTTTTAAGTTACTGGAACTAAATAAAAAATTCAACTTTATTAAAAAAAACTCTAATTTATTAGATATAGGTTCTTCACCTGGTGGCTGGTCACAAGTAGCCTCTAAAATTATTATTAATGGTAAAATTTTAGCAGTTGACATTTCCGTAATGGAAAAAATAGAAAATGTTATTTTTTTCAAAAAGAATTTTTTAGATAAAGAAACTCAAATAAAGATACTAGATAATTTTGGAAAGAAAATTGATGTTATTATTTCTGATATGGCTGAAAATACTACAGGCAACAAAAATGTTGATTCTATAAGGACTAACAATCTATGCAGTACAGTAATTAATTTTTCATTAAATACATTGAATAAAAATGGGACTTTAATATGCAAATTATTTATGGGTGAAGATTTTTTAGAAGTAAAGAGTTTAGCTAAAAAAAATTTTAAAAAAGTTGATTTTTACAAACCGGAATCGAGCAGAAGTGAGTCGAAGGAAACTTATATAATTTGTTCTATATTAAAGACTTTATAAATTTTTAAAATTGTATATAAGTGTATATGGAACTTATCAAAGAAGCTTTAACATTTGACGATGTGTTACTTGTGCCAAAATATTCTTCTGTTCTTCCTGCAGACACAAACATAAATATAGAATTAGGGAAAGATTTAATTCTAAAAATTCCTTTTCTCTCTTCAGCAATGGATACTGTAACCGAGTCTAATATGGCTATTTCTATTGCCCAAAAAGGAGGTTTAGGAATTATTCATCGCAATTTATCTATCAAAGAACAAGTTGAAGAAATTAAAAAAGTGAAAAAAAAACAACTATTAGTTGGCGCGGCAGTAGGAACAGCAAAAGAAGATTTATTGAGAGTTAAATCAATTATAGATGCAGGTGTTGATCTTTTAGTTATAGATACTGCGCATGGGCATAGTGAAAAAGTTATAAAAATTCTTAAAAAAATAAAAAAAATAGTTTCTAGAATACCTATTTGCGTGGGAAATATCGCTTCAACAGAAGCAGCTCTTAAGCTTTATAATGAAGGTGCCGATATTTTAAAAGTAGGCATTGGTCCCGGCTCAATTTGCACTACCAGAATGATTGCAGGAATAGGAGTTCCTCAAATTACCGCTGTTATGGAAGTAAAAAAAGCTATGAAAAATAAAAAAATAAAAATTATTTCTGATGGAGGAATTAAGTTTTCAGGTGACATTATTAAAGGTTTAGCAGCAGGAGCCGATGCTATAATGATGGGGTCAATTTTCGCGGGTACCGACGAAAGTCCTGGAAAAAAATTTAAATACAAAAAAAAATTTTACAAATCGTATAGAGGCATGGGTTCAATCGGCGCTATGTCTGCAGGTTCTTCCAACAGATATTTTCAAAAAAATCATAAAGATAAATCAAAGTTTGTTCCAGAAGGAGTTGAAGCAAGAGTACTTTACAAAGGATCTGTAAATGAAATTTTATATCAGTTACAAGGTGGTCTTAAATCTTCTATGGGTTATATAGGCGCAAAAAGAATCAAAGAAATACAAAAAAAAGCAAGATTTATAAAAATCACCAAAGCAGGATTTTATGAAAGTATGGTACATAGTGTTGAAATAACAAAAAATACAAAAAATTATAAGTTATGAAAAAAAATTTTATTATTATTTTTACCTCTATAATTTGGCTCACGTTTAGCGCTTCAATTTTGAATGCAAAAAGCTCATTTTTTGAGGAAGGAAAAAAACTTTTTGATGTTAAAAATTTTAAAGACTCAAAATTGTATTTTGAAAAAGATATAGTTTTTGATCCTAAAAATGAAAATTCCTACCTTTACTTAGCAAAAATTTTTAAAGAGGAAGAAAATGATAATTTAGAAGAAAATAATTTAAATACTGTATTGTTGCTTAACCCAAAAAATGAAGAAGCGATTTATCTTTTAACTTTACTTAGTATAAAAAATTCGAACTTTTCAAAGGCAGAAGAACTCATTAATACTTTAGTTACTGTTTGTCAAAAAATGTGTTCTTCTAAAAAAGAGCTAAGATTAAAACTAGATAGTTCATTAAAAAGTGAATGAACGAAAATTTAAATCAAGATAAAATTATAGTAATTGATTTCGGCTCACAAGTAACGAAATTAATAGCAAGAAGAATTAGAGAATATTCTGTATTATCAGAGATCTTGACATTAAAAGATTTATCAAAAAAAAGCGCATTTGTTAACGCCAAAGGTATTATCTTATCAGGAGGTCCCTCAACTGTTACAAAAAGTTCATTTCCTCAACTACCAAAAGAAGTATTAAATTTAGGCATTCCTATTCTTGGAATTTGTTACGGTCTTCAGCTAATTGTAAAGAATTTTAAAGGCAAAGTTAAAACGCAAATTAAAAAGAGAGAGTTTGGTAGAGCTAATTTGATAAAAAAAAGGAATTCAATATTAACTAAAAATTTTTTTAAAAAAAATAAATCTACTGTATGGATGAGTCATCAAGATTCTGTTTACAAATTACCTAAAGGATTTATAAAAATTGCATCAACCGCTGACTCAGCAATGACAATTATAGAAAATAAGAAAAAAAAAATATATGGAATACAGTTTCATCCTGAAGTGACCCATACAAGTAATGGAGATACTATATTTAAAAATTTTATATTTGATATTTGTAGGTCAAAAAAACAATGGAAAATAGGGTCAGAAAAAAAAAGAATCATAAAAGAAATTAAGGAGACTGTAAAAAAAGAAAAAGTTATTTGTGCTTTGTCAGGAGGAGTTGACAGCAGTGTTGTTGCTTTATTAATACATAAAGCTATAGGTAAAAACTTAAAGTGCATAATGGTTGATACTGGTCTTATGAGAAAAGATGAATTTAAATCAAGTTATAAAATTTTTAAAAATAAATATAAATTAAATGTTAAAATTATTGACGCGTCAAAGATTTACTTTAAAAAACTTAATAATGTTATTGACCCTGAAAAGAAAAGAAAAATAATAGGAAATTTATTTATTAAATTATTTGAGAGAGAGGCTAGACTATTTAAAAATGTTAAATTTTTAGCACAGGGTACATTGTATCCTGATATTATCGAAAGTAGATCAACTACTGGTAGCAAGACTTCTAAAATTAAATCACACCATAATGTTGGAGGTTTACCAAAAAAAATGAATTTGAAATTAATTGAACCTTTAAAAGAATTTTTTAAAGATGAGGCAAGAAAATTAGGCAACTCAATTGGGTTGGTAAAAATTATATCAAATAAACATCCATTTCCAGGACCTGGTTTAGCCATAAGAATAGTTGGAAATATTACAGCTGAAAAAGTTAAGATTTTGCAGGACGCAGACCATATTTTTATTCAAGAACTTAAAAATAAAAATTTATATAGTAAAATTTGGCAAGCTTATGCTGCCTTGTTGCCGGTAAAAACGGTAGGAGTTATGGGTGACTCAAGAACTTATGAATATATATGTTTAATAAGAGCTGTGATTTCAGAGGATGGGATGACCGCTGACTACTTTAATTTTCCTAAAAATTTCCTGGATGAAATTTCTAATAAAATTATAAACGGTGTAAAAGGTATAAACAGAGTTGTTTATGATATAACCTCAAAGCCGCCAAGCACTATTGAACTTGAGTAAAAGATGAAAAAAAAAATTTTAAAAATCTTAAGAACTAAAAATAAAAAATCATTAGTATGTCTTACAGCTTACTCTAAACCTATTGCAAAAATTTTAGATAAATATTGTGATATTGTTTTAGTGGGAGATTCTTTGGCCACAGCTATGTACGGTATGAAAAATACACATCAAGCTACTCTTGAGATGATGATACAGCATGGAATTAGCGTTAAGTCTAATTTATCTAAAGCTTTATGTGTTATAGACATGCCAAAAAATACATACAGAAATATTAATGAAGCAAAAAAAAATGTAAAGTTAGTTTTTAAAAAAACTAAATGTGATGCAATTAAGATGGAATGTAATGGTAATAACTTCAAAATTATAAAAAGTATAGTTAAGCTTGGATTTCCGGTGATGGGTCATATAGGCTTTACGCCTCAATACTACAAAAAATTTAAAATTCAGGGTTTGAAAGAAAAAGATCGGTTAAGATTGATTAGAGAAGCGATAAAAAATGAAGAGGCTGGAGTATTTAGCATTGTATTAGAATGTGTAACAAACAATGTTGCTAAAGAAATCACTCAATCTTTGAAAATTCCAACAGTTGGAATTGGCTCCTCTATCAATTGTGATGGTCAAATTTTAGTTACTGATGATATGCTTGGATTAAGTAGTTTTTATCCAAAATTTGTTAAAAAATTTGTCAAATTAACTAATATAATTGAAAAAGCGGTACAAAAATATAATACAGCTGTGTTAACTAGAAAATTTCCAAGTAAAAAAAATAACTTTTAGATTATGACAGAAGAAATATTAAATAATTCTTTTCAAAATAAGATATCCAATTTTATAAAAAAAAAACTTAAATATTTAATTACTATTGCATTTTTTTTAATCTTAATATTATTCGGTTATTTTTTTTATAAAGATGTTAAAAAAAAAAATGAAATTCAGGTTTCAGCAGACTACACCCAAGCTTCTATACAGTTCAATCAAAAAAAAATTGATGAGGCAAAAATATTATTAGAAAATGTAATCAATAAAAATCATCGATTTTATTCAGCATTAGCACTGTATTTTATAATTGATAATAATTTAGAAAAAGATTCTTTCAAAATTATAAATTTTTTTGATCAAATTTTAACTATTAAAACCATAGATAAAGAAAATTTAAATTTAATTAAGATTAAAAAAGCCATTTTTTTATTAAAACTTGAAAAAAATGAAGATGAAATAATAAAAATTCTTAATCCTATCATCAATTCCGATTCGGTTTGGAGTGATATGGCAATTAAACTTATTTCTGATTATTTTTTGTCTAAAAATCAAAAAACGAAATCAAATGAATACCTTGAGCTATTAAATAATAAGATTAAAAAATAATTTAAAATGAAAAAATTATTACTAATCTTTTTTGTAGCAGCGCTTAGTTCTTGTTCGTTTGATAATAAAACTGGAATATGGAAAGATGCTTCAGATTTACCTGAAATTAATCAAACATCTAAACCAATTTTAAACGATCAAACAGATACAAGGTATGAAAATATAGTTACAAAAAAAGATACTTTTAATAGCGAAAAAGATTCGGTTACCCCTATCAAGTTAGATAATACAGTCAAAATAGCCAATTGGTTTGAAGAATATGCAATCCCTACCAATAATATTTCTAATTTTTATTATGATGGAAATAAAATATTATTATCTAAAAGTCGTAAATTAAGTCAGAATTTTGATAAAAAAAATAATTTTAATAAACAGTATATATTTTATAAAGATAATTTAATTTCATACGATCATAAAGGAAAAATTTATTCTTACTCAATTAAATCAAATAAAAAAGTTTTAGAATATAATTTTTATCAAAAAAATTTTAAAAAATTCCGAAAAAAATTAAATTTTATTGTTAATGAAAATATTTTGTATGTGGCAGATAATATTGGTTATTTGTATTCGATAAATCTTGATAATTTTTCTATCGTTTGGGCTAAAAATTATGGAATACCTTTTAGATCGAACTTAAAGCTCGAAAATAATCAAATATTTTTATCTAATCAGGATAACGTTATTTATTCGATTGATGCCAAAACAGGAAATAAAAATTGGGAGTTTGCAACTGGTTCAACATTTCTGAAATCAGATTTTATAAATAACTTCGCCCTAGACATAACAACTAATAATTTATATTTTTTAAATACAAGCGGTGAACTTTATTCTATTAATTACTTAACTCAAAAAATTAATTGGGTCTTAAATTTTAAAAATCCTTTATCTTCGGGAGAAACTGATTTGTTTTTGAGTTATCCATTAATCATTAAAGATAACAATATGATTGTAAGCACTGAAAAATCAATAGTAAATTATGATACTTTCACTGGTGTTAGAAAATGGATTTTATATTCAGAACCTATTGCTAAACCAATAATTACGCAAAGATATACTTTTGCGGTATTGAGTAATAATTTATTAATTTGTGTAGATAATATAAGTGGCAATGTTGTTTGGGCTAAAAATTTTTATACTAATATTAAGGAAAAACAAATTAGAAAATTTGGTTCAATTATCGATTTTAAAATAGTTAATGGAAAAATTAATATTTATTATAATCAGGGATATTTGTTATCTTTTGATCCTATAAATCATCAACTGATTTCTTCAAATAGAATTAGCAAAAAAGGATTAATCTCTAAAATATTTTTTTTAAAAGGAAATATGTTAATGATTGATAACAACAATAAATTACTAAAATATAATTAATTGTTAGATTTACCACTCAACAATGAAAGCTGAGTAATTTTTTCTTCACCTAATAAGTCTGAAGGTTTAATAGGGTACTCACCAGTAAAATAATGGTCGCTTAATTGTGGGTACAATTTATTTCTCTCTTTAAATCCTATTGCTTTATACAAACCTTCTAAACTCAAAAACTTTAAAGATTTTGCTTTAATGTAGTCGCACATTTCTTGATTGTTTTTATTGTTTGCTAGTAATTCTTTTTTGGTAGGCATATCAACACCATAAAAATCTGGAAAAAGTATTTCTGGGCATGCTATTCTTACATGAACTTCTTTTGCTCCTGCATCATAAAGCATTTTAACTATCTTATGACATGTAGTGCCCCTAACTAATGAGTCATCAATTAAAATAATTGATTTATTTTTCACTAATGTTTGAGTTGCATTTAATTTTAGTTTTACCCCTAGACTTCTAATATTTTGAGTTGGTTCAATAAAAGTTCTTCCAACATAATGATTTCTAATTAAACCTAGCTCAAAACTTTTTTTTGTAAACTGACTAAAACCAAGGGCTGCAGGTACCCCAGAGTCGGGCACTGGCACAACTATGTCAGCTTCCAAATCCGACTCTTTTGCAAGTTCTTCGCCCATTTTTTTTCTATATTCGTATGCACAAAGACCATTGAGTAGACTGTCAGGCCTAGCAAAATAAATGTATTCAAATACACAAGGTCTTGATTTTACGAGTGGAAATGGTTTGATACTGTTTATCTTACCGTCTTCTACAATTATAATTTCACCATTTTCAACATCTCTCACAAATTTAGCTCCTACAATATCTAAAGCACATGTTTCGGATGCAAAAACATAAGAATTATTTAACTTACCTAAAACTAGAGGTCTGATACCAAAAGGATCTCTTAGTCCAATAAGTTTTTTATTTGTCATCATTACCAAAGCGTACCCACCTTGGATCTGAAAAAGAGTATCAATAATCTTATCTAACATTTTTAGTCTTTTTGATTTTGCTATTAATTGGACTATTGTTTCTGTATCGCTAGTAGTTCTAAAAATTGCACCATCTTTAACTAATTTGTTTCTTAGCTCCAGTGCATTAGTCAGATTTCCATTGTGTGCAATGCTTATTCCACCACCGTAAAGGTCAGCGAAAAAAGGTTGAATATTTCTTAAAGAGACTTCACCAGTCGTTGAATATCTATTGTGCCCAATTGCTTGAGTACCAGGTAATTTTTTTATAGTTACAGGATCAGTAAAATGATCACCAATCAAGCCCTGTCTTTTCTCTGAATGAAAATTTTTACCATCAAAAGAAACAATGCCACAACCTTCCTGACCCCTATGCTGTAATGCATGCAAACCAAGCGCAACTAAAGCAGATGCATCATCGTAATTCGAGATTCCAAACACACCGCATTCTTCTCTCAATTTATCTAATTTAAATTTTTTCAATTTCTTCTTTTGTATTTATTAAGTCTTTATAGTTCGGAAATTCTTCAATTAGTAAATCACTTCCTTTTTTTACAATGTTAAAAGAAAAAGCATTTATTGTTGATATACCCCATTTTTCATATGAATAAAACCAATTTAGAAGAGAAAAAAAACAAATTGCAACCACATAACCTTTAAATAGTCCAAAAATAATTCCGAAAGATTTATCTACTGACCCCATGCCCGTCCATGTAACAGTCCTACTAATCGATTTACCTAAAACAATACTAATAAATAAAGTAAAAATAAAAACAAAAATACCAATACCTACATTGTTAATAAATTCTGACTCAACATAATCACTTACCCAAGGTTGCAATCTAGGTACTAATATAATCGTTGCAAATACAGACACTATCCATTTAAGAGAGGAAAGAAAGCTTAAAGAAAAACCCTGAGATAAACATTTTATTGTATTGTATAAAATAATTATTAAAAAAAATATATCAAACAACAAAATATCATTTTTTAAAAATTCTATAAAACTATTCATTACCAAAAGGTTTTAAGACCAGTATAAGCTTAGGTAAAAGAGTTAAAACAGATATTAAAGCAAGCAACATTGCAATCCCTGTAAAGACCCCAAAATATATCGTAGGAATAAAGTTTGACAAAACTAAAATAGAGAACCCAAAAACTATGGTAATAGAAGTGTTAAGTATAGCCACACCTACTGTATTATGACACTTATCTACAGTTTCATTATAATTTTTAATTTTTTCAAATTCTTCTTTAAATCTATAAATGTAATGGATACTGTTATCTACCGCTATACCAATAGTAATCGCTGCAATAGTAATCGTCATCATATCTAATGGAATTCCAAGAAGACCAATAATACCTAATATAAAAAAAGCAGCCATAAAATTTGGAACAACTCCAATTAAAGATAAAGTCAAATTTCTAAATAAAATTAAAAACATTAATGAAATACCGAGCATAACAACACCCAAAGTCAAAATCTGTGATTTAAAAAGACTTTGTAATAAATTATTGAATAAAATTAATACACCTGCAAGTTTGTACTCCTCTTTGTCCAAGCCAACTTTTGACTCCAATTCAGAATTAATTTTATTGATCAAGTCATTTCTTCTAAGGTTTTCCAAAGAGTCTTTTATTCTGACACTAATTCTAGCTTCATTATTTTTTACAGAAATATAGGGAGAAATTACCTCCTTCTTAATTTCTGGTGGAATTTTACTATAAAGGACACCAGTTTCTAATGTTTCTAATTTATTACCCGTTAAGTCTTCTGCCACTCTAATAATTGATCCGAAAGAAAGAACCTTACCTATTTCTGGAAGGGAGTCTAAATAATCATGAACTTTTAAAATTTTATCGATTTTATTTCTTGTAAACCAATATTTAGCTACGTCATCAGCACTATCTTTATTATCTTCATCCCATTCAGAGAATTCGTCTTCTTCCACCTTTTTTTTCTCATTTACTGGAAATTTAATGATAATATCTAGAGGAGTAGTACCCCCTAATTGATCATCAATTTTTTTCATTCCTTTGTAGATTTCAGTTTTTTGATCAAAATAATTAATAAAACTATTTTCTACTTCTAGTTTCGAAATCCCAAAAATACTTAAGAGAATAACTATTGAGGCAATACTAAATATAAAATATGTATTTCCTTGTGAAAATTTACTTAGTGCATTAGTAATTTTTGATTTTTCCTCATTTTGCACAATCAAGTCATTAGAATTACTGAACAAGTTGAGAAGAGAAGGAATTAGAGTAAAGGTAACTGTAATTGAAACTATAAGGCCTAACGTCATCATTAAACCAAAATCAATAATTGGTTTTATGCCACTAAAAACTAAAGATAAAAAAGCACAAATTGTTGTTAGAACAGTATAAAGAATTGGTAAAAACATTTTACTAGCCGCCATATAAACTGCATCTTTATTACTTATATTTTCATATTCTTTTTTCATTTGTAAAAATCTAACTGTAATGTGAATGTTCATTGCCATATTTAAAATTAGCATGAGAGCAATAAAGTTTGAGGAAATGACAGTAACTTTCCATCCTAATAAACCCAAAATACCTACCATGGCTCCAACGGAAAAAGCACAACCAAGCAACGGAATAACAACCCATTTAATTTTCTTAAAAATAAACCACAGAGTAATTATAATGAATATAAAAACTCCAATTCCAAAAACAACAATATCACTTTTAATAAATGACATCATATCGTCAGTAATCATTGGTAAACCACCTAAATGCACCTCTGCATTTACAGTAAATTTTTTTATTACTTCTCTGATTTCTCTAATATTTTGATGATTTTTTTGATTATAAATATTTCTATAGCTATCGTACTCACTATTAAAAAGTTCACGTTCTTTTTTTTGAGATTTATTTAAATTTCCCTCTAATTCTAAATTAAAATAATTATTTTTAGTTTTAATAAATTCATTTAATTTTTTATCCTGCTTAAGATAAACCACTATTCCAGAAGTTTTTCCGTCAGAACTAATGACATAATCTTTATAGATAGGACTATTAATTATTTCTTCAAATCCTCTCTCTTTATCTATTTCTGGGTATGACAGATTTTTGTAATTTTTTAACCTTTCCATCAAAGGTTCATCACTACTTTTTAATAGGGGAACATCTATTACAGTTATTACACTATCTACCCAATCTAATTTTTCTATTTTAGACTTAAGAAACTGGAGATTAATAATAGTTTCTTTATCCGTAAAACTTGAAATAGGGGAATAAGTTAAAACAAGATAATCTTTTGACCCATACCTTTCGTTAACTTCTCTAAGATATTTAAGATCTTTATCATTCTCAAGTAACAACGAGTCCGAAGAAGCATCCAATTTAAAATCATTAGAAAAGTACAAAAAATAAGCAAGTATCGAAAAAATGATAGCAATAGTAATTTTTGGAAAATCAACAATTAGTGTTCTATAAATTTTGAAAAACATTAATAAATTCAGATATATCTTAAATCTTAGATAACAAAAGAGTTAATTTTTAGGTAAATCTTTGAATTTTGTAAACATCCCTTCAAATTCCACATGGACTGTACCAGTAGATCCGTGCCTATGTTTACCGATTATGAGATTTGCTAATCCATGAATTTCACTCATCTTAGACTGCCATTCAGCATGTTCAATCGATCCTTGTTTTGGTTCCTTTTTTTCTAAATAATATTGTTCTCTATAAACAAAAACTACTACATCTGCATCTTGTTCGATTGATCCTGACTCTCTTAGATCTGATAATTGTGGGATTTTATCATCTCTTTGTTCCACAGCTCTTGACAGTTGAGACAAAGCAACCACAGGAACATTTAATTCTTTAGCAAGAGCTTTAAGTCCCTGGGTAATTTCTGAGATTTCTTGAACTCTGCCATCCATTCTATTGGTGTTAGTTCTCATTAATTGAATATAATCAACAACAATTAATTTAAGCCCAAACAATCTTTTAATACGTCTTGCTCTATTGCTTAAGGTTGAAATAGCGATAGCAGGTGTTTCGTCTATATATAAAGGCAAGTCATAAATATTTCTTGATGTTTCGATGTATCTATTTAAAGTTTCCTCACTAGCTTTACCTTTTCTTATTTCACTCGATGAAATTCTAGATTGTTCTGATAAAATTCGAGTAGAAAGTTGTTCCGAGGACATTTCTAATGAAAAAAAAGCAACAGATCCTTTCTCGTTATTTTCTTGCATATTTTTTGAAGCGTAATATGCAATATTAGTTGCGAGTGCTGTTTTACCCATTGAAGGTCTGCCAGCGATAATTACAAGATCAGATTTATGTAGACCTCCTAATTTTTCATCTAGATCAGACAAGCCAGTAGGCACACCAACTATTCCCTGGTCACTTTTCATAGCAAGCGTAGCCATTTGGATCGTTTGATCTACTGCTTGATTAAATTTTAAAAAAGTTTGAGAAAAATTACCTCTTTCGGCTAAATCAAATAATGATTTTTCCGCATCTTCAATAATATTTTCACCCGTCTTATCTGCTTGATCATCATTAGCTTGATCAGAAATACCATCAGAAATTAATATTAACTCTCTCTTAACATACATCTCATGAATAATTTTTGCATAATCGATTGCTTGTTTTATAGAAGATGAAAATCTAGTTAATTTTACCAAATAATCAACTCCTCCAACTTCAGATAATCCTGTGTCCTTTTCAAAATAGTTTTTTAAAGTAATAGGATTTGCTATCATCCCTTTATTGTTTAAATTTTCAATAACTTCGTAAATTTTTCTGTGAACTGGATCAAAAAATTTAGCTGAATTAACTATGTTAGATATTTCATCTATTATATCATTGTTTACGAGAACGGAACCTATCAAAGATTGTTCAGCCTCAATATTTGATGGAAGTTTATTCTCTTTCGTTGGAGTAAGATTTAATTTTGTATTTTCCATCACAAGAATAATAGTAGAACAGAAATTAATAGAAACACAAAAGTTACACACTTTTTTTTCTACCTGTGGAAAAATGAGATTAAAATTAAATAGAGTCTATTTTATCAACGCTTAGATTGACATTCGCAGTTACTTCGGCATGAAGATTTATATTTATTTTGTATTTGCCGATTTTTATAATCTCTTGCCTTAAATCAATTTGAGACGGGTTAATATCTACCCCTAAAGTTAATTTAAATGCATTCGAAACTTCTTTGGGCTTTATAGAGCCATATAGCTCACCATTCTCTTTAGATTCTTTATTAAATTTTAAGGTTTTATTTGAAATTTTTTCAGCTACTTCTTTGAATTTATTTTTATTTTCTTCATTTTTTTTATTTAATTCAACTTTTTTATTGCTAACAAGTTCGATGTTTTCTTTACTCGCCCTGAGAGCTTTACCTTGTCTCAGTAAATAATTTCTGGCAAAACCGTTTTTAACTTCAACTAGATCACCGATTTTTCCAAGTTTTAAGACATTTTCTAAAAGTATAACTTGCATAATTAAATTAAACCTAAAATTTTTGCTTTTTTAATTTCGCTTGTTAATTTTCTTTGTTTATTTTGCGAAACAGAAGTGATTCTTGACGGCATGATTTTATCTGTGTCAGAAACATAGCGTTTTAATAATTTCACATTTTTATAATCAACAACTGGTGCATCTTTTCCTGAAAGAGGACATTTTTTGGAAAACCTGTTATCAGTTTTTTGAAATAAACTAAGTTTATTTAAAGGATTTTGCGGTCTCTTATTAAATTTTTTATTTTTTCTTTTCATTATTCTCTTTAAAATATTCTGTCTCTACATCTAATTTTTTATACTTTACAGTTAAGTGCCTAAGCAAAGAATTATCAATTATACTATTTTTTTTAATTTCCTCTAAAGTTTTGTTCTCAGCTTCAAATTTAAAATGAATATAGAAACCTTTATTATAAGCTTTAATTTTTTTTGCGAAACTTAGTAGTCCCCATTTTTCAACTTTTACAATTTTACCATCAGTTTTAACGATTATATCTGTGTACTTCTTTTCCAGATTATTAAGTTCAGGAGTGGATAAATCCTGTTTTGCTATCAATGTATGCTCGTAAAAATTCATTTTGCTATCATTAATTGTTTATTTATCAAAAGAACGGTTTTATACTATTATAAATTCGTCAATTCAATACTAATAATGTTATAAAAAAAGCATTAATACAAATGAAAGCTATATTGTTTCCAGGTCAAGGTTCCCAATTGGTTGGTATGGGGTCCGAGTTTTATAATAATTTTTCTGCTGTTAAAAAAATATTTGCTGAGGCAGATGAAAAATTAAGCTTTAAAATATCCAAATTAATCCTTGAGGGTCCTGAAAGTGAGTTGAAACTTACCCAGAATACACAACCATCTATTTTATTAGTAAGCTATTCAATTTTTAAAGTTTTAAAAAATGAATTTAATTTCAGTATGGAAAATGTAAAATTTTTCGCCGGCCATTCTTTGGGTGAGTATAGTGCTTTACTTTGCGCTGACTCATTAAGTTTTGATGACTCTTTGCATTTACTTTACGAAAGAGGAAAAGCTATGCAAGAAGCTGTACCTGTAGGAAGAGGTTCGATGCTTGCAATACTTGGATCTGACATTGAAGAAATTAATAATTATATACTTGAAATTAAATCAAAGGGCGTTTGTGAAATAGCTAATGATAATGCCAAAGGGCAAATTATTGTAAGCGGTAACATAGAACCAGTAGATGAATTAAAAGATATTTTAAAAAAATATAAGAAAAAATGTATTTCGTTACCTGTAAGCGCACCATTTCATTGTTCCTTAATGAATCCTGCGGCAATAAAAATGAAAGATAAAATTAACTCTGCAATATTTAAAAAACCTAATTTTGAAATAGTTAGTAATGTTACTGGTGTATCAGAAAATAGTCCAGAGGATATTAAAAAATTTTTAGTACAACAAATTTACTCCAGAGTTAGGTGGCGAGAGAGTATTATTTTCATGAATAATAATAAAATAAATGAATTTATAGAAATAGGGCCTGGTAAAGTTTTAACGGGTTTAGTTAAGAGAATATTACCTAATAGTAACTCCTTTAGTATTAATTCAATAGATGATATTAAAAATTTAAAAAATGAATCTTAAAGAAAAAAAAATATTAATTACTGGGGCAACAGGTGGTATTGGTTATAGTTTAGTAAAAAGATTTAATGAGTTAGGCTCAAATGTTTTAGCTACAGGAACAAATGTAAATAAGCTAGATCAACTACAAAAAGAATTTACAAATATTAGAACAAAACCATTTAAACTCGATCAGCACTCTGAAATAGAAAATTTTATCGACACATGTAATTCAGAGTTAAAAGGAATTGATATTTTGATAAATAATGCTGGCATCACTTTAGATAATCTTGCAATAAGATTAAACGATGAAAATTGGAAAAAAGTAATTGATATTAATCTAACATCAACTTTTTTAATGTGTAAACATGCTATAAAAAAAATGCTTAAAAACAAAAAAGGAAAAATCATAAACATCACTTCAATAGTTGGCCA
The DNA here is from genome assembly GCA_016777565.1 of Pelagibacteraceae bacterium. Classification (GTDB taxonomy): domain Bacteria; phylum Pseudomonadota; class Alphaproteobacteria; order Pelagibacterales; family Pelagibacteraceae; genus Pelagilacustribacter. Next base: position 38,071 of record JADHRF010000003.1, on the reverse strand, counting down.
TACGGGAAATCTTGGCCAAGCAAATTATGCCGCTTCTAAAGCTGGTATTATTGGGTTTTCAAAAAGTTTAGCAATTGAATATGCTAAGAAAAAAATTAATGTAAATTGTATTTCTCCAGGTTTTATTAAAACTGATATGACAGATAAGATTAATGATGAGTTTAAAAAAACGCTTTTATCAAAAATTCCTAGTGGAGAACTTGGTAAAGGAGAGGATATAGCTCATTGTGCTGCTTTTCTTGCTTCAGATGCATCTGACTATATAACAGGTGAAACGATACATGTTAATGGAGGCATGTATATGGCTTGACAATTAATAATATTGATTTAATAACAAATTTTATCATAAATTGAAAATAGGAATTTAAATGTCAGATGTAAGTTCAAAAGTAAAAAAAATAGTGGCCGACCACCTTGGAGTTGAAGAGACTAAAGTAACCAATGAAGCAAGTTTTATAGACGATTTAGGAGCAGATAGCCTAGATACTGTTGAACTAGTTATGGCCTTTGAAGAGGAGTTTGGCTCAGAAATATCAGATAGCGAAGCAGAAAAAATTTTAACAGTAGGTGATGCTATAAAATTTATAGAAAATAAAGCTGCTAACTAATTTTATCTAAAAATTTTTACATGACTTCCAGCAATGGTAGCAAAATGTTGATTTTATCTTCACCTTCTGGTGCGGGAAAAACAACATTGACAAAAAAAATTCAGCAGAAATATATTAATTTTAAGATATCAGTTTCACACACCACAAGAAAACCTAGACCAAACGAAGTTGAAGGTGTTGATTATTTTTTTATAAGTCACGAAGAATTTAAAAAAAAAATTTCCAAAAATGACTTTTATGAATATGCAAAAATATTTGATAATTTTTATGGTACTTCTCGTGACTCTGTAAATGAGTTAATAAATAGCAATAATAATGTTTTATTTGATATTGATTGGCAGGGAACACAACAATTATCAAAGTTTAAAGAACTTAAGTTAATAAAAATATTTTTACTTCCACCAGATAAAAAAGAATTAAAAAAAAGGCTAATCCAAAGAAATCAAGATAATATCGAAATTATTTCTAAAAGACTAAAAGCTTATGATAATGATATTTATCATTGGTCAGACTATGACTATGTAATTATAAATGATAATTTAGAGTACTGTTTTTCTCAAATTGAAAAAATAATTATATCTGAAACAAAATAAAATCATTAAAGAGAATTTTCAAAAAATTTAGCAATTTTAAAATATTCACAAATAGTGAGTCTCGTTGGTCTTAAACTTAACTTAATATGAATTTTTTTTGCAACTTCTTCGGGTTCTTTAAACAATATTTTAAATGCTTTATTTATCATTTTTCTTTTCCTGGAAAAGAAAATATGAGAAATTTTTTCTAAATTTTCAATATTTTTTACTTTATAATCTTTATTTATAATTGGCTCAAATATAAGAACTGTAGATTTAACTTTAGGTACGGGATAGAAACTATTAGGAGAAACATCAAAATAATCGACTACTTTTAATTTTGCAGCCGTAATTATTGCTAATCTTCCGTAATGTTCAGAACCATATGAGGCCAATATTTTATCTGCAACTTCTTTTTGAAACATTAATACTAATCTTTTAAATTTAGGTAACCATTTTTTAAATCTTATTAGTTTAATTAATATTTGAGATGAAACATTATATGGGAGATTACCAATTATAATAGTGTCTTTATTAATATTTTTTTCTATATCAAACTTTAAAATATCATTATTATAAATTTTAACATTATTAAAATTTTTAAACTCATTTTTTAAATTTCTGCTTAATAAATTGTCTTTTTCTACTAAAAGTAATTTTTTTGGTTTTTTTTCTATTATTTTTCTTGTCAAGTTACCTGTGCCAGGACCAATTTCGAGAATATTATTTTTGTTGATTTCACTAAAATTTATAATTTTATTTATAATATTTTTATCCGTTAGAAAATTCTGTCCTAAAGACTTTTTTGGTTTAATCATTAACTTTATTTAAAAAATTAATAGCATTGATTAAGCTTTCTGGATTTGCCATGTTAAGCCCTATAATATCTTTAGCCGTCCCATGATCAGGCGAAATTCTTATATATTTTAACCCTAACGTTATATTTATTGCATCAAAACCATACAAAGCTTTAAAAGGGGCCAAAATCTGGTCATGATACATCCCTACAAGTACATCGTAAGCTAATATATTATTTTTGTTGAAGGCTGTGTCTGCCGGGAAAGGACCATTTATATTTATTTTTAATTTTTTTAATTTAGTTATGGCAGGTCGAATTATTTTATTTTCGATAGAGTTGTGTTCATTTTCAGAATTATGTGGGTTTAAACCTAAGATAGCTATTTTGGGTTTTATTTTAAACAAATTAAAATAAGAGTTATTAAGTAATATTATTTTTGTTTTTATCAAATTAAAAGAAATTTTATTTGTTACATTTTTTATTTTAATATGAGTAGTTAGTGGGACAACGGATATTTTTTTATTATGAATGAACATAATTTCTTTATTTTTAGTATTATTTTTATATGACAGATATTCAGTTACACCTGGATATTTACTATTAAAAATTTTTTTATCGACTGGCGCATTTATAAAACCCTTAACCTCTTTTTTAATTGCTAATTTATGCGCAATATCAAACGATTTAAAAATATAATTTTTAACTTGGGACCTATTAATATTAAAAACTGATCTAAATTTTAAAGGAACATCAAGTATACAAAGTTTTTTGTGTTTTTTAACATCTTTAAGGTCTTGAATTTTTATAAGTGGAATTTTTATACCTAATTTCTTAATTTGTTTTTTTAAAATAGAAAAATTACCGATAATAAAAATATTTTTAATTTTTTTCTTTTTCCAAGCTTTTGCAATAATTTCTGAATTTATACTTTCAGGTTCACCTGCGATAATTGCAATTAAATCTTTCATTGAAAGTTTATATTAATGGTGTTTTCAAGGTTTGTGAAATGAGACCTAGAGAATAACTGAAATTTTTCTTCTCTCTTTCTATTTATAACAGCTTCTTTAAGTTTCTTTAATTCATCATTATTTGTATTTTCTTTCAAATTTTCGATTTCATTATTAACCTCTACCATATTTATATTTGTCTGATTCTGGTATAACGAAAAAATTAGAGTATTCCATAGAAGTTCTACTTTATAATTTTCTACAAATGAATCGTAGTCAATATTCGCTTGTTTGAAAATTTCTTTTAAGCCATTTTGATCAGTATTTAAATTTTTTGCAACATTTTCAATATATTTTTGTAAATCTGCTGGATTATAATTTGTAATTTTGTATTTATCAATTTCACTTTTTTTAATTGATTTACGTATTAAGCTTTGTACTGAAAAATTTTTATTTTTATCAATATTCAGTTGAGTAAGTTCTTGTTTATTAACAATTAAATTTGTAATTATTTGATTTTGAATATCAACAGATGTAACAATAGTATTTCCAACTTTTACAACTATAAAATTATTAATTTGTGATTGTAAATTTACAAATAATAAATTACTCATAAAAATATAAACCAAAATAGCTAATACAGAAAATTTTTTCATTTAGAAAAACTTGGACTGTTTATTTGCGCAAAAGGAACAATAGAAATCGTAAACATAAGAGTGTTTGTAGGTTCAATATCTCTATCTGTATAAAATTCTCTTCGATACGCTATTCCAGCTTTTAAACAATCATTAATATAATTATAACTTAAATTATAAAACTCTGCAGAACGAGTTAAAATATTTCTTTTTGTACTAAAAGACAGTTCAGAAGAATTATTAAATTTAAAATCAACACCTGTTTGTATATATTCTTGCTCTCCTATATGATTTTTTTCCTCTAAATAACTCAGGTTGAATTTTGCATTATCAAATTTTATATCTGTCCCAATTTCATTGTAGTTAAAATTTTTATAACTTTGATCAATAGAAAAATTGTAGTTTAAACCTATCTTATTATTAAAATTATACTTAGTTTCACCTACAATATCAGAAAATCTTTGATCTAATGATGAACTAGAAGGAATATCCATATTTTCTTTTTCGCTAATAACTTGCCCTAATGAAAATGAAACTATTTCGTCGCCAACAACTTTTAAGTCACTAGTTTTATTTTTTTTATATTCAAAACCAATAGAAGTGCTTAGACCTGGTTCTACTATATCAGACTCGTTAATCTTATTTAAATTAAACAAATTTCTATAATTTAACCTACCACTTTCAAGTTTACGCATATGACCAGGAGCGTACCTCAAAAGAAATTTTGGAGTTAAAGAATGAAAATTTTTAGCAATTAAATCTTCTTTATACATAGGAAATTTTGCAAAATATCCTAAAGCAGAATTTATCTCATGATTTTTGCTCTCATTTTTGTAATTTTCAGTTTTTTTAGCTTCATAATTTACATTTTTAATCAGACCCTCGAAATAATTTTCGATACCAGTTTCACTTAACCATTTTTTGGATTGCCATTTAATATTATTTATTAAGAAATTTGTTTGTTTGTTCGTTTCATAATTTCTTATCTTTATATTTGAATTGAGATCTAAAGAACCATACTTTTCACTAGACATAATTTTTTTCTCTGCTGACAAAGGCAATAAATATTCATGTCTATGGTGCCCTAGTTTATTTGTGTCTTCAAAAACACTAGGTGTTGAGCTAAAAGAAAAATCCTCATTTTGATAAATAAAATTAATTCTATTTTCTAAAACAGTTTTTCCTGTCTCAACCAATGAGCTTTTAACATCATAAATCTTTAAATAAGTATCGTTTGAAACTTTCTCTATATTTATTTCAAGATTACTTTTTTCTTCTTTTTCATCTATAAAATTTATATTAAAATTAGAAAAAAAATGCGCTCTACCACCATCTGATTTTATATTATTTTTTTTTTTATAACCTTTTGTATAACCAGTATCAACAATCAAGAATGAGTTAAGAAAATCTTGCCTGTACTCGGCTAGAAGGAGTGGATTTTCATTTAAATAAAATTTTGGTGTTATGGTAATATCTTTATCGTTTGAAATACTCCAAAAATATGGTGTAGCTAAACCTGAGCCCAGAGTATTACTATTTGATAAAGACGGAACTAAAAGACCTGATCTTCTTTTAACTGTAGGATCTGGATGTGAAAATCTTGGAGAAAAAAAAATTGGGAAGTCATAAACTTTTAAGATAACATTATCATAATAAATAGTTTTCTTAGCTAAATCATGTTTAATCTTTTTTGATTGTAAGGTCCATGGCGGACATTTATCTCCTTCTCTATTTTTGCAATAAGTAAATATTCCTTTTTCAAATGTATTATTGTTCTCAGATAGCAACATAGTGTTTGCGAAAAACCTAGGATCATTTTCATTATTAGCTGAAATCCCATCTTGATTTAAAAAAGCTTTAATATCAGAACCGATAATCTTTTTTTTATTTTCATCTATATAAATTTCGGAAAAATTATAATTATTATTATTTACATCTCTTATCTTAATGTTTCCTTTAGAAAAAAATATATTAGTTAAAATTGAATATCTAAACATTTCTACAGAAATATTATTTCCATCTTTATCAATAATAATAGCTTTGTTATTTGAGTAAATTAAGTTTTTATTATTATCAAATATTATATTGCTACCTAGCACCTCATAGTTTGCAGAGGTTATAATTTTTGTTTTTCCTTGTGTTTCAATTAATTTCTTTAGCTTATTGTATTTTGCGTACTCTGAAAAAAGTTTATTTCCTTTTTCATCTTTTGAATTTACATTTCCTTCAAAAATTGTAGTTTTATCGATATCATTATATTCCATTTTAGTAGAATTGATTTCTATTTCTTGCCCTATAAGATTTTTACAGAAAATAAGAAAAAAAAATAAGATATAAAAAAAATTATTCCTCATTTATTTGGAGTACTCCTATAGTGCAAAATAAACTAATTATAATTATTGGCATCCAAATTGATAAAATTAAACTAATTTGATCAGTTTGACCCAGTGCAATCGAAAGATCTTTAAAATAATAAATAGCAACACATGTTAATATTGAAACTATAATATAATAAAAATTTTGCTTACTCCTTAATGATCCGATTGTAAATATCGATGCTAAAATTACCATTAAAGATAAAAAAATTGGTAAAGAGGCAAATTTGTGAATTTTTTCACTTAGTAGCTTTTTTGAGTAACCTTTTTCATGTAACTGAGCATAATTAAAAATTAAATCTACAAAGGATATTGTATTTAAATTTTTAAAAAGTGAATTAATTTTTTGTGAAGAATTTTCACTATAAAAATAATAATTTTCAAGAAAACTACTACTTTCACTTTTAATGTCATATATATAGGCATTTTTCATTATCCAAGGATTATTAGTTATAATAGCAGTTTCAGATTCAACTCTTTTTACTAATACATCTTTTTCAAATTCATAGACTGATACTTTTTTTAAACTCCCACTTTCTAATTTTTTAGCGCTAATTATTTTAAAATTATCATTGTTAAATTCCTTGATCCAAACACCGTTCTTATTGATTGATATTAAGTGATCAACATCTCGGGAATATTGTGCTTTTTCAGTTTCATAAAATTTTATTAGAGTAGAAGTAATCGGATTTATAACAAACAAAAAAAGCAAACCGATAAAAAAAGAAAAAAAAGACAATATTAAAATTATCTTTATATTTGAATACCCAAAAACCTTAATCGATAATAAATCTTTTGACGATTTTAGGTTCAGAAAGTAATACATAGAGGATAAAAACACTATAAATGGAAGTAATTCTAAAACTAAGGTTGGAACATAAGAAAAAGACAATACTAATGGTAAAGCAATCGATAAATCTAAATTTTTAAAAAATTCAATTTCTTCAAACAAGTTTAATACAATACCCAAACAAAAAAAAATTAAAATAGTAATAAAAATAATTTTCATAAACTTAACAATTAAGTATTTGTTAAGCACATTATTCATATTTTAACTTTCTCTGTTAAAATTTTTTTCATTAAATAAATATAAAGTATGGCAGATATAATTATAGGTAAAATAAAATACGAGATACCCAATAGTACGGAAAGGCCAGTGTACTTTAATAAAATTTCTGCCAAAATTAGTATTATAAATGATATAAAAAAAATTATATATTTTTTTAAATAGTAAAATTTATCTTCTTTTTTATTAAGTAGTAAAAAACAAACTATAATAGTAACTAGCAGTATATATAAAGGAGCACCAGACCTTCTAGAAAGATTCTGCACAACATCATTTTTATAATTCTTTTTTGAACAATTAGCTATATTAGGGTTCTCACTTTGATCAAAAATACAATTAAGTAACAAGTGTGTCGAAGTTTCTTGTATTTTTGGTTTTTTTATTGTTCTGGTCGATAAATTTTTTAAACTTAACTCATTTTTTGCAAATTGAATATTTTTAATTTCATTTTTTGAATTAATGCTTTGTATTACTCCATTGAATAAAATAAGTTTATTTTGATTAATAAAACCTTTTTTTGCAATTACAGTAGAACTTCTTCCTTGTTCTAAACTATCTGTTAAAACTTTTAAACTTCCATTTGAGTCGTGAATAAAAATATTTATTAATTCGTCATTACTATTTTTTTTATCTATATAAAAAGTAATTCCTTTAAAATTATCACTAAAATCCTTTGATTTTAAAACTGAATTTATCTGTAGTTCATCTGTTTTGTTTAAAAGAGTTCTAGAATTATTTAATAAAAATGGATTTATAAACAATCCTAATATCAGTTGAATTATAGTAATAATAAATGCAATTAATAAAAAAATATTACTAATTTTTAATTTACTTAAACCTGTAGTCCATAAAATTAGTAATTCTTGTTGTCTCTCAAATTTTACAATTGATATGATTAAAGATAACAAAAATGCCAATGGTATAAATCGTGTTGCAATAGTCGTCATATTTAAAATAGCATATTTTAAATAAATACTTGTTGTATATCCATCCACTACTAGTAAATCTAAAAAATTAACTGCTCTTACAACCCACGCAATTGCTGTAAAGGTTAATAAAATAGTTATAAAATTTTTAAGAATCTCGTCAAAAAAGTACTTATAAATTTTGTTTTTAAGCATTAAAATTTGTTGTATATCTAAAGCAACTTTTAATAAAACTCAATCAGCCTTGACCTTAAAAACTAATTTTTTCATTGAAAACTGATAAATTAATACTTATATACCATCAAACTCTATTAAGATGGTGTTTAAAAAATTATGTCTATTAAAATTAACTTTTCTCAAAAAACAACAAGTAAATCTTCAAGTAATCTTGTTCTATTTGCAGATGAAAAATTCGGTATTAATAATTTAAAAAAAAATCTTTCTAAATCAGAATTTTCTTACATAAGCGATCTATTAAAAAATAGTGATTTAAAAAAAAATTTATTTGTATTTGAGCTTAATTCCAAAAAAAAAATAATTTTAATTTCCATCAAAAAAGACCTAAAGAGCTTTGATATAGAAAACTTGGGTGCTGAGCTTTATGGACGTATAAACTATGGAAAAAATTGTGAGTACTTTATAGATTCAGATAGCATTATAGGTAATCAAGAAAATTTTATAGGTTATTTTCTTCATGGATTAAAATTAAAATCATATGAATTTAATAAATATAAAACAAAAAAAGAAACAAGACTTATCTCTATAAATATTTTGAGAAATAAAAATAAACCTTCACTTCAAAGTCAATTAAAATTTAAAGCTTTAGAAGAAGGAATTTTTTACGCAAGAGATTTAGTTTCTGAACCGGGAAATATTTTACATCCGGATGAATATGCAAAAAGATTAAACTCTCTTAGAAAAGATGGTTTAAAAGTAAGTATATATGATGAAAAAAAATTAAAAAAATTAGGCATGTATGCTTTGCTTGGTGTGGGAATGGGAAGCGTTAGAGGTTCCTATCTTGTAACAATGGAATGGAATGGAGCAAAAAATAATTCTAAACCGTTAGCATTTGTTGGAAAAGGAGTTACTTTTGATACCGGTGGTTATTCACTTAAACCAGCAAGATTCATGGAAGATATGACCTATGACATGGCAGGCTCAGCTGCTGTCGTTGGCTTAATGAAGAACTTAGCTTTAAGAAAAGCAAAAATTAATGCCGTTGGCGTTGTGGGACTTGTAGAAAATATGGTAAGTGGTGTTGCTCAAAGACCCGGTGATATTGTTAAATCATATAGTGGTAAAACTATTGAAGTACTGAACACAGATGCAGAAGGTCGTTTAGTTTTAGCTGACGCACTAACATTTACTGAAAAAAAATTTAAACCAAAATTTATAGTTGACTTAGCGACACTTACAGGTGCAATCATAGTTTCATTAGGATCAGAATATGCTGGACTCTTTTCAAACGACGATAAATTATCTAAACAAATTTTAAATGCAGGTAAAAAAGTTGAGGAAAAACTGTGGAGGATGCCTCTTCATAAAAATTATGATAAACTTATGAATTCCAAAAATGCAGATATGCAAAACATAAATTATGTTGGTGGGGCAGGTTCAACAACTGCAGCTCAATTTCTACAAAGATTTATATTAAATAAAACTCCCTGGGCTCATTTAGATATTGCAGGTATGGCATTTTCAAAATATGGCGGTGCACTAAACTCAGGAGGAGCAACTGGATTCGGGGTAAGACTATTAAATCAACTAATAGAGGAGAATTATGAGTAATCTGGAAAGAACCCTCTCAATTATTAAACCAGATGCATTTGACAGAAACCTAACTGAAGATATTAAAAATATTTTTATTAGTAATAATCTAGATATTATAAAGAGTAAGAAAATACATATTTCCAAAGAAGAAGCTTTTGAATTCTATAAAGTTCATCAAGCAAGACCTTTTTATGATGATTTATGTTCTTATCTTTCATCTGGACCCATATTTGTAATGATTTTGGAAGGAACTGGAGCAGTAGCTTTAAACAGAAAACTTATGGGAGCAACAAATCCCAAGGATGCAGAACCAAATACAATTAGAAAATTGTATGGAATTTCGATTGATAAAAATTCTGTGCATGGATCAGATTCCATTGAAAATGCAAAAATTGAAATTGATTTTTTTTTTAAAGATTAAATTTCACCTAAAAATATTCACAATAGACTCAGAGTAAGCTCTATATTCTTTATTTTGAACTTTAGTTTTTAAAGTTTCTACATTGTCGTTTTGTTCTATAACAATTCTTTTCTGGAGTATCATTTTTCCTGAGTCTAATTTATTGTTTACATAGTGGACTGTACATCCTGTTAATTTGTCATTATTTTTTAAAGCTTTCTTAAAAGTATTAAGCCCTTTATATTTTGGTAAAAGGGAAGGATGTATATTTATTATTTTTTTTTTAAATCTTTTTATAAAATATTTATTTAAAATCTTCATATAGCCAGCCAAACAAATTATCTCAATATTTTTTTTTTGCAATTCTTTTAAAAAAAATTCTAAGTTAATGGTTTTATTTAAATTCAAAATTTGAAATGGAATTTTGTAAAGTTTTGCAAATTTTATGCCTTTAGCTTTTTTAGTATTACTTACTATGTAATTAATATTAATTGGAAAATTATATTCTCTAGAACTTTTAATTAATGCTTTCAAATTAGTTCCTGTACCTGAAATAAAAACACAAGCTTTTTTTTTTACCATTTAATTTTATTATAAATCTTTAATTTATTTTTATTTTTTGAAATATAACCAATTTCATAAGGTGTAAATTCTTTAGAGAAACTTTTTTTTACTTTATTTATATTATCTTTTTTTACGATTAAACAAAATCCAATACCACAATTAAAAGTTTTAAGCATTTCGTTATCGCTGATATTATTTTTTTTTATCCATTTAAAAATATTTTTTATTTTTATTTTTGCTAGATCAATATTTAAACATAAATTTTCTGGTACAGACCTGATTAAATTACTAATTAATCCACCTCCAGTTATATGGGCTGCGCTATGTAATAAATTTTTTTTTGTTAAATCTAAAATTTCTTTTGTGTAAATTTTTGTCGGTGCCAAAAGTTCTTTTTTTATCTTTTTACTAATTTTTTTATTTTTTATGATCGTTCTTATTAAAGAGTATCCATTAGAATGCACACCATTTGAAGGAACAGCTAAGACCACATCACCATTTTGTACATTTTTTTTATTAATTAGTTTTTTTTTTGAAACAATACCGACAGAAAATCCTGCTAAATCAAATTTATTATTGTCATATATTCCAGGCATCTCTGCAGTCTCTCCACCAATGAGACTACAATCAGACACATCACAACCCTTAACAATACCGTTTAAAATTTCTTTTAATTTTTTAAATTTAATTTTTCCTACAGCTATATAGTCAAGAAAGAATAGAGGTTTTGCCCCTTGAACTATTAAGTCATTCACGCACATAGCAACTAAATCTATTCCTATCGTATCAAATTTATTAAATTGATTAGCTAAATCTAATTTAGTTCCAACGCCATCAGTACTTGAAACAATCAAAGGGTCTTTTATTTTAATTCTGCTGAGGTCAAATGTTGATCCAAAGGCACCAATATTATCTTTATTTAGGTATTTGCTCTTTTTTTTGACGTTTTTTTTTGAGATCTTTGCAATATGTTCTACAAAGCGATCTGCTAAATTAATATTAACTCCGCTTTTTTTGTAGGTATTTTTTGTTTTTTGCATGAATAAAATGATAATTATTTGAAATGAATAAATTTTTATTTATAATTTGTATAATAGTCTTTCTAGTTAAAACTCAAACAGTTTTTTCTAACAATTCAATTTATGATGTTAATAATATTGAAGTAAGTAGTGAAATAAACAATAATTTAGATAAAAAAAAATTAATTCAATCTTCATTTCAAAAAGCATTTATAACTTTTGTTAATAAAACTCTTCTAAAAAAAGATGCGTTAAAATTACACAAAACTAAAATCAATACTATTGAAGATTTAGTATTTGCCTATCAAATTATAAAAAACGAAAAAAATGGCATTAATGAGACCACTTTAATTGTCAATGTTAAATTTGATCAAAAAAAAATAAGTAATTTTCTTGCGGTAAATAAAATTTCGTATGCAGATATATCAAATATTTCTTTAACCTTGCTTCCAGTCTTTATCAAAGACAAAAAAATTTATATGTATACTGAAGACTTTTTTTATAATAATTGGCTTCAAGCAGAAAAAAAAGTTACAAAAAATAAACAGGATATATTAATTAGTTATAATCTAGCTTTAGAAAATGTTGAAGATCTGCAATATATTAATTTTAGCAAAGAAAATTTAGAGTCAATAGACATGACAAAACTCACATCACTAGCAGGTGTTAGAAATTACGTATTTATACTTATTTATTTTACCGAAGATAGATTTAAAACTTTTTTAAAAACTTCAATAGAAAATAAAAAAATTGATAAAAATTTTGATTTTAAAATATATCCTGACAATCAAACAAAAACATATGAAAATGCAATAGTAAAACTAAAAGAAGAGATTGTTCAAATTTGGAAAAGTCACAATTTGATTGACATAAATACTCCTTCTTTTTTAGATTTATTTTTAGACACTAAAGATCTAAATGATTATCTAAAAATTAGCGATATTTTTAATTCGATTAATCTCATTGAAAACTATTCTGTTATAGAAATGACAAATGAATATATTAAAGTAAGAATAAAATACAAAGGTAAAATAAACAATTTAAGAGAGAAATTTTCAGAGAATAAACTTAGCATTAATATTAAAGAAAGTATTTGGAGAGCAAAAGTAAATTAAAATGAATCAATTAATTTTTAAATTTTCTTTCCAAACTAATTATTTTGAGGAAGATTTTTATGTTTCTGAAAATAATTTTGAAGCATATAAACTAATTGAAACTTGGCCTAAGTGGTCAAGTAAATTTATAAATATTTTTGGGCCAGCGGGATGTGGAAAAACTCATTTAGCTAATGTTTTTAATAAAAAGATTAATTCTTTTTTTATAAAAGCTTCTGAACTAAATAATAATAATTTATCAGCAATAAAATCGAAAGAATGTTTAATTATAGATGAATATAAAAATAATATAGAAGAAAACTTATTTTATACTATCTTGAGTCAATTACATTTATCTAATCAATTTATTATTATTAATTCTCTAAAACCTATCCAATCTTATCAAATAAACTTAAATGATTTAAAATCTCGTTTTGATAGCTTTGTTAATATAAGCATTGATTTGCCTACTGATGATTTGATAAAAGTCGTTATAAGTAAAAACTTTTCTGATAAGCAAATAAAAATAGATAACAGGTTATTAGAATATATTGTAAAAAATATTGACAGATCTTATGAAGCAATATTTGATTTAATCAATAAATTAGATGACTTTTCATTATCTGCTGGAAGATCTATAAATATTAATCTAATAAAAAAAGCATTAAATAAATGAATAAATTTAGATCTCATAATTGTTCAGAACTTACAGAAAACGACTCTGGTAAAAAAGTACATTTAGCTGGTTGGCTTCATAGAAAAAGAGATCATGGTAATTTACTTTTTATAGATCTAAGAGATCACTTTGGTGTTATGCAATGTGTTATCGAACATAAGAGTAAATATTTTAAAATTATAGAAAATCTTAGGTCTGAGTCCGTAATAAAAGTATTGGGTAAAGTTGAAAAAAGGGAGCTAGGAACAGAGAATAAAGACTTAAAAACTGGAAAAATTGAAATTTATATAGAAAGTATTGAAATTTTATCAGAAGCGAAAGATTTACCAATGCCTGTATTTGGGGAGCAAGAATATCCAGAGGATATTAGATTAAAATACAGATTTTTAGATCTTAGAAGGAACCAGATGCATAATAATATTATTTTAAGATCAAAAGTTATTTCATTTATCAGAAGTGAAATGTTAAAGCTTGGATTTTTAGAGTTTCAAACTCCAATTTTAACCTCATCAAGCCCAGAAGGAGCAAGGGATTTCTTAGTACCTAGCAGATTGAACCCTGGAAAATTTTATGCACTTCCTCAAGCACCTCAACAATTTAAACAATTAATAATGGTTTCAGGATTTGACAAATATTTTCAGATAGCACCATGTTTTAGAGATGAAGATGCCAGAGCTGACCGTAGTCCAGGGGAATTTTATCAGTTAGATATAGAAATGTCTTTTGTTGAACAGGAAGATGTATTTGAAGCTGTAGAAAAATTAATGATAAATTTATTTTCAAATTTTTCAACTAAAGAATTAATGTATAAAAAATTTCCAAGAATATCTTATAAAGATGCGATGCTAAAATATGGTTCCGATAAGCCAGATTTAAGGAATCCATTATTAATCCATGACTTAACAAATATCTTTACTAGAGACGATGTAACTTTTGATATCTTCAAAAAATTAGTGAAGTCTGGATCTAAAGTCAGATGTATTATAGCTAAAAACACAAAAGATAAACCAAGAAGTTTTTTTGATAATATTGATAAATGGGCTAAAGAGCAGGGGGCTTCTGGCCTTGCTTATTTTACTCTTGAAAAGAACAAAGAAATTTCTGCAAAAGGTCCAGTTGGAAAATTCTTTAAGCAAGAGGCATTGAAAGAAATAATGAAAATTAGCTCTGCAGAGGTTGGCGATAGTATATTTTTCGCTTGTGGTAAAATAAATGAAGTAGAAAAAATTTCTTCTTTAGCAAGAGATAAAATTGCAAAAGATTTAAATCTTATAGATGAAAATAAATTTGCATTTTGTTGGGTAGTTGACTACCCAATGTTTGAATTTGATGAGCAAAATAAAAAAATTCAATTTAGTCACAATCCTTTTTCTATGCCTCAAGGAGATATTAATAAAATTAATTTTGACAGACCTCTAGAAATTAAAGCTTTCCAGTACGATATAGTCTGTAACGGTATTGAACTATCATCAGGAGCTATCAGAAATCATATACCAGAACTAATGTATAAATTATTTGAAATAGCAGGGTATAAAAAAAAACAAGTAGATGAAAAATTTAGCGGAATGATAAATGCATTGAGTTATGGGGCTCCTCCACACGGTGGAATTGCACCTGGGTTAGATAGAATCGTGATGTTGTTAGCAGGTGAAAAGAACATCAGAGAAGTAACACTTTTCCCATTTAATCAAAATGCTCAAGATCTTTTGATGAATGCCCCAGCAGAAGTGGATGAAAAGCAATTAAAAGAATTAAATATTAAGATAGATAGAAAAATTAATTCTTAGATTTTAGATTAATTCTTATGTCACTTAAATCTACAAGTTTTTCCTCATAATTACTTCTAATAAAACCCTTAGAGGTAATATTTTTTACAATTTTTAGAAATTTATCATCAGCTTCACCATCGTTAATATCTTTTGTACTCGCAATAGAAGGTGTGTGAGCCAGTTCCTCTCTACCTAAATAAGAAATAGCTAGTTCTCTAAAAACATAATCGAGTATTGAAGTAGCGCTTAGAATTCTATCATTACCGTCAACATTACCCGATGGTTCAAATTTGGTATCTATAAAAGCATCTACATATTCATCTAGTGGTACTCCGTATTGTAGCCCCAATGATATAGCTATCGCAAAATTATTCATCATAGCTTTGACAAGTTCTCCTTCTTTGTTGGTATCAATAAAAATTTCCCCAATTTTTCCATCGTTATATTCACCCGTGTGTAAATAAACTTTGTGATTACCAATCTGTGCTTTCTGAATGTAACCTTTTCTTCTATCAGGCATTCTGAATCTCTTCTCTACTTGACCCTTAACTTTATTATTATTATTTAAATTAATATTATTAGCGCTTGTATCTTTTGGATTTATTATTTTGTTTGCAATCAGGTTTGAAACATCATCTGTACTTTTTACTTCTTTTTCTTTTGATTGACTTTTATCGCCGATTTTTTTAGTTTTTCGATTGTTGAGCCTAACATCAATAACCTCAACCTCTCCATCTTTTCTGCTATCAATTTTAGATAATTCAACATCGTTTAATTCGTCAAGCGTATGTACAGTTTTAAATGTGCAGGTATAATAGGTTTCGACTATAAATTTTTTCATATTAATATTTTAGGAATCAATAATTGAAGATATATAACAAATATAGTAAGTGTCTAGAACTTAATATACACTCTTAAATTGTGTGGATGTTTTATGATTAACCCAAAGCAAATTTTTACCTGGTGGCACAAACAAACTTTTGGAACATTTTTAAAAACATTATTTTTTGGAAGATTTGTTGGAAAAGACTCATACGGAAATAAATATTATAAGAGTAAAAACGATCAAAGATGGGTTGTTTATAATAATAATATCGAAGCATCACAAATAACTTCTGAGTGGTTTCTTTGGATGCATCATACGGTCAATGAAATACCTAAAATACAAAACAAGAAATATCTGTGGCAGAAAGAACATTTAGAAAATCAGTCTGGCTCGTCAAATGCTTATAAACCAAATCAAATATCTAAAAGAAAAAACATAAAAAAAAAATATGAAACTTGGAAAAATTAGTTTATTTATTTTGTTTTATTATATTAGTTTTTTTACCTTTTTATTCTCTGAGGAAAAAATTAGTACAGTTCCATTAGTTAATCTTGAAAATTTAAAACCAAGCTTTGAAAAAGAGGATACCGAATCTAAAAATATTTTAAATAAAGAAATTTTAATTTTAAAAGAAAAAAAGTCTGTTAAAACAAAAAATAAATCAGTTAAAGTAAATATAGTTGCATTAGATAAGATTACAGCAAAAACTTCAAATATAAATTTGTCTTTAGGAGAGACAAAAAATTTCGGTTTACTTGAGGTAAAAGTTCTTGAGTGTGGAAATGTTCAATCTCAATCAGAGCAGGGCCAAGCAGCCTATATTCAGGTTAAGGATTTGTCAGATGATTTAAGCAATCAAGTATTTGTCTTTAATGGATGGACCTTTTCTTCAAGCACAACTTTAAATCCATTAGATCATCCAATTTACGATCTGTGGCTTGTTAGTTGTGAGAATGTTTAAAAAAATTTTTCTTTTGCAAGCCAATTAGTATCAAAATCTGAATTAATAAATTTTTTGTGTTTAAGAATTTTTTTATGTAAATCTATTGTAGTAGTAATACCTTCCAAAACAAACTCATCTAGTGATCTTAATGTTCTTTGAATAGCCTCAGTTCTATTTCTGCCTTTACATATTACTTTAGCAATTAAGCTGTCATAATAAGGAGTAATTTTACACCCTTGAAAAATTGATCCATCAACTCTAGTTCTAAATCCTGAAGGTTGATGACAAACACTGATTGTGCCAGGGCTTGGTTGAAAATTTAAAGCTGGATTTTCAGCGTTTATTCTGCATTCAATTGAATGACCTCTAGGATCAATATCTTTTTGTTTTAGAGCTGTTTCCCCTGAGAATGCTATCCAAAGCTGTTCTTTAACTATATCGATCCCAGTTTGTACTTCAGTAACAGGATGTTCAACTTGCACTCTTGTGTTCATTTCTAAAAAATAAAATTTTCCATCTTCGTAGATGAATTCGACAGTACCAGCGCCCTCGTACCCAATTTGCTCAACCATTTTTACTGTTTTGTTAAGCAAATCTTCTCTTTGTTCTTGTGTTAACACAGGACTGGGAGTTTCTTCTATTAATTTTTGATGCCTTCTTTGAACCGAGCAATCTCTTTCTCCCAAATGTATAGTTCTATTTTTACCAGACATTATTTGAACTTCTATATGCCTAGGGTGTTTGAAATATTTTTCAATATAAAGTTCGTCATTACCGAAATATTTTTTAGCCTCAGTTTTTGCAGTTAAAAAAAGATTTTCTAGTTTACTTTCTTCATCAACTATTTTCATACCTTTACCACCACCTCCTGCCGCTGCTTTGATAAGCACTGGATAACCTATCTCTTTACAAAGAGACTTGGCTTCTTCGAAAGATTTAACTCCATTTTCAGATCCCTCAATAACAGGAAGTCCATATTTTTTGGCTATTTTTTTTGCTTGAATCTTATCTCCCATTTCACTGATAAGTTTTGAACTTGGGCCTATAAATTTAATTCCGTGTTTAGTAACAATTTCTGCAAATTTTGAGTTCTCTGACAAAAAACCATAACCAGGATGAATTGCCTCAGCTCCAGTTAAATCAACTGCCGACATTAAAGATGAAATATTTAAATAACTATTTTGAGCCTGGTGAGAACCTATACATACACTCTCATCAGCAAGCCGTACGTGCATTGATTCAGAGTCGACATCTGAATGTACAGCTACTGTTTTAATACCCCATTCTTTACAGGCTCTTATTATTCTAACAGCGATTTCTCCTCTGTTAGCAATCAAAACTTTTTTAAACATTAATTTATTTTAAAAGAACCAAGGTCTGCCCAAACTCTACAGGTTGCCCGTCTTGTATTAAAATTTCTTTTATTTCACCATCAACAGTAGAGGGAATATGATTCATCGTTTTCATAGCTTCAACTATCATTATTGTCTGACCTTTTTTAATTTTATCTCCAACTTTTACAAATTGTTTTGCACCCGGCTCTGGAGACAAATAAGCCGTTCCAATTATTGGAGACTTAATTCTAGTTCCATTTTCATCGTCGTTTAAAACAGCTTTAGTCGTATTTGATTTTACATTTGTAGATACTTTTTCTACAGACGGAGGTGTCCATTTTGAAACTTTTATTTTTTTATCACCTTCTTGATACTCAAGTTCAGTTAGCTGAAATTCATTTAAATTTTCAACAAGTTCTTTAATTAGTTTTTTATCTATTTTCATTTTTGATAATTTCTTTAAGTCCTTCTAAAGCCAGAATATAACCTTTAATACCAAATCCACAAATAATACTTCTAGCAGCTTTGCTTATTAAAGATTTATGCCTGAATTTTTCTCTATTGTAAATATTTGTGATATGTAATTCTACAATGGGTATAGTTAAAATCATTAGAGCATCCCTAATTGCTACAGATGTATGAGTATATCCAGCTGCATTAATTATTAAACCATCAAATTTTTTTCTAGAATCTTGAATAAAATCTACGATTTTACCTTCAATATTTGACTGTTTAAAAACAACCTGAATATCTTTTTTTTTTGCAAAATTTTTACAACTTTTTTCAATTTCTTTTAGGGTTGCATGTCCATATTTTTCTTTCTCTCTTTCACCTAAAAGATTAAGATTTGGTCCGTTAATAATAATAATTTTGTACTTCATTTTTTTGAAAGTAGGTGTATTAAATATCTTAATTATGGCAAAAATACAATTAAATGGAAGAAAATTAGATTTAAAAAACAAATACTCTATAGCTACATTGTTAAAAAAATATAAAATTGACGTAAAAAAAGTTGCGGTTGAATTAAACGGTAAGATAATTAATAGAAGTAAATATAAATCAATTAATATTAAGAATAAGGATAAAGTTGAGATAGTACATTTTATTGGTGGCGGATAATTGTTATGAAAAAAGATATTTTCAAAATAAGCAATCAGGTTTTAAAATCAAGATTAATAGTAGGTACTGGAAAATATAAAAACTTTAAAGAAACAGCTGAGGCTGTTAAAGCATCTGGTGCTAATATGGTGACGGTAGCAGTTAGAAGAATAAATATTTTAGATAAAAAAAAACCGTTATTGACCGATTATTTAAATCCAAAACAAATCAAATATCTCCCTAATACCGCAGGTTGCTTTAATGCAGACGACTCTCTCAGAACATTAAGATTAGCAAGAGAGATGGGTGGGTGGAAAATGGTTAAACTTGAGGTGTTAGGAGACAAAAAAACCTTGTACCCCGACATGATAGAAACACTAAAAGCAACAAAAGTATTAGTTAAAGAAGGATTTAAAGTTTTAGTTTATTGTTCTGATGACCCTTTGTTAGCTAAAGAGTTAGAATATCTAGGAGCTTCTGCAGTAATGCCTTTAGCTTCCCCAATAGGTTCTGGTCAAGGTATACAAAATAAAATTAATTTATCTATTATACTTAAGAATGCAAAAGTTCCCATTATAGTTGACGCTGGCATCGGTACACCTTCTGATGCAACTGTTGCAATGGAATTAGGGTGTGATGCCGTTTTAGTAAATAGTGCAATTGCAAAAGCAAAAAGACCGATCTTAATGGCAGAATCTTTCAAAAATGCGGTTATTTCTGGCCGTCAATCCTTTATTGCTGGTAGAATGCAAAAACTTTTTTATGCCGATGCTAGCAGCCCATTTAAAGGATTAATCTAAGCGGCCTTTTTTTTTCTTCTTACCCAAAGTGTTCTAGGAGTTTTTTTTTTATCTTTTTTTTCTAAATCTTTTTTCTTTTTTACAGAAAAAGATTTTTTACTTTTTTTATCTCTTTTTATATTTTTTGTTTCTTTAGGTTTTATTTTTTCTTTCTTTTCAACTTCGTAGCCTACAATCTTGTTGATATTTTCAACTTTATTAATTGTTTTTTTACTTTTATCTAATAAATTTATCACATACTCAGGTATAATAAGCTGTGGGTCTGCAACAAAAATAATTTTAATTTTAAATTTATCTTCAAAATAATTTATTTCTTTTTTTAAAATTTTTTCAATATAAATTTTGACTTTTTCAGGAGCATGAACATTTATACTTTTTACTTTTTCTGTAAATGATAGCATTTCTGTTTTTTTAACTAGTTTTAATGCAAAGGATTCCAAGGATAGGTTTGTTTCCCATTTAATCGAACCCTCTCTCAATCTTTGTCTAGTCATCTCTAACAGTCCAAAGGTGCTGATTTTACCAACTTGAATTCTAGCTCTATCTTTTTTAATAACCTCCCTCATTTTTTTTTCAACTAATCTTCTGTTAAAAAAATTCATCATGTCAATAAAATCTATGACTATTAAACCTGATAAGTCTCTTATCTTAATTTGTTTTGCTATTTCTTCTGCAGCTTCTAAATTAGTATTTAAAGCAGTCTTTTCAATATTTGAAGCTTTAATAGATTGTCCAGAATTTATATCTATAGCAACTAATGCTTCAGTTGGATTTATTACCAAATATCCTCCTGACTTTAATTTTACCACTGGATCAAAAATATTATTAAGTTCTTTTTCAATACCTGCTTCATGAAATAAAGGAATTTTACCTTTATGTTTTTTTAAAAATTTTGCACTTTTTGGAATTAATTCTTTTATAAATATTTTTGCTTTTTGATACCCTTCATTTCCGTCAATATAAATACCAGAGGTATTATTATCGTAAATATCTCTTAAAGCTCTTTTTATTATATCTCCCTCTTCATAAATTAGTGATGGAGCACTAGAGTCCAGCGCTTCATTCTGAATCTGATCCCATGTTTTTAAAGTATTTTGAAAATCTTTTTCAATTTCATTTTTGGTTTTATTAGCTCCAGCAGTCCTAACAATAACTCCCATACTTTTTGGAATCTTAATTTCACTTAATATATTTCTTATTTTTGATCTATCAGAAGAGTTAAAAATTTTTCTTGAAATTCCACCTCCTTTAGCTGTATTTGGCATCAAAACTATAAATTTTCCTGCTAGGGATATAAAAGTAGTTAAAGCTGCCCCCTTATTTCCTCTTTCTTCTTTTAAAACTTGAATCAATATAACTTGGCCAGGCTTAATTACTTCCTGAATTCTATATTTTTTAACACCATATGAGTTTTTTAATTTTTCTCTAACGTTTGAGCTTTTTTCCTTTTCTTCATTATCGTTATTATCTTCAACTTTTTCATTTACAGAAGAAGAGTCACCATTTTTTTCAGACTCAACAATTTCATCACTACTTTCTAAGATTTTGTTATTATTATCTAATGAATCATTTTCAGAATTAACTTCATTACTCAGCTCATCTAAGTTTTTATTTTTTAAATCTTCCCTTATTTTCTCTTCAGCCTCTTGAAGTCTTTCTTTATCCTCAGTTGGAATTTGATAGTAATCTGACTGAATGTCGTTAAAGGCAAGAAAACCATGTTTTATTCTTCCAAAATTAATAAAAGCTGCCTGTAGAGAAGGCTCAACTCTACTTACAGTGCCTAAATAAATATTATTTTTGAAATTTAACTTATTCTTATCTTCGTACTCGTATTCTTCAATTCCGTTATCTGATTTAAGAACAACTCTAGTTTCGTCTGGATGCGAAGCATCAATATATAATTTTTTTTCCATTTTGAATGAATTCCTTTAATGATTAAATTTAGTGAATTTTGTTTAAAAATTTGCATATTATAATTATACAAAATTTTTTTACTTTAATCATCAATTATGAGAGCAATAAATACGCCTTAAGATAGCCAAAATTTAAGCTTTACCTTACAATAATGAAGTTTGGTCATTTTAATTCACTTATCAAAGCAACCATAATTGTGGTTTTGTCGATATTGTTTTTGTTATTTTCAGCTCTTTGGTATTTTTCTTCAGGATTACCAGATTATAAAAAACTAGAAAATTATGAACCCCCGGTTTCCAGTAGAGTATATGCAAATAATGGAGATCTTATTGCAGAATACGCGATTGAAAAAAGATTATTTATACCTTTTGACTCGATACCAAAACCAATAATAAATGCGTTTCTATCAGCCGAAGATAAAAATTTTTTCGACCATCCAGGTATAGATCCGCAAGGTATTATTAGAGCTATAGTTAATAACTTTAAAAATATTATAAATGACAAAAGATTAGAAGGCGCATCTACAATAACTCAACAGGTTGCAAAAAATTTTTTATTGTCCAATGAAGTTTCACTCAAAAGAAAAATAAAAGAGGCTATTTTAGCTTTCAGAATTGAAAAGGCTTATAGTAAAGAGAGAATTTTAGAGCTTTATCTCAATCAAATTTATTTAGGTAGTGGAACTTATGGAGTTGCAGCTGCAAGTTTAGAATATTTTGACAAGTCTATTAAAGAGCTAGACTATTCTGAAGCTGCTTTATTAGCTGCTTTACCTAAAGCTCCAAGTAAATATAATCCTTTCAGATTTTACGAAGAAGCAAAATTAAGAAGAAATTTAGTTTTACAAAATTTATTCGCAAATAATTTTATTAATGAAAATGAATTTAAAGAATATAAATCAAAAGATATTAATTTAAAAAAAAGGAAAATTAAACTTCTGCAAGAAGCTAATTATTACTCTGAAGAAATCAGAAGAGTCATAAAAAATAATTATGGATTTGATAAACTATATGCTCAAGGTTTATCGATAAAATCTGCATTAGATGTTAACTATCAACTTTATGCTTTAAGCGCTTTAAGATCAGGAATAGAATCATACGATAGAAGACATGGTTGGAGAGGACCAATTCTAAATACAAAGAAAAACAAAAATTGGAAAGAAGCATTAAAACAAAAAAAAATTGACTCTAGTTTAAGCTGGAACTTTGCAGAAATAGTAAATGTTAATGACTCAGAAATAGTTTTTCAAATTCTAAAAGAAAGAGAAAAAGGGGTTATCTCAATTAACAATTTAAAGTGGGCGATTTCTAAAACAATACATAACTCATTTAAAGTAAATGATATAATTTATGTCAAAAAGAAAATAAATGGAAAGTGGGAGTTAAAACAATATCCAAAAGTTAACGGAGCAATAGTTGTAATAGATCCATTCAATGGAAAGGTTAAGGCTCTAGCTGGTGGATTTAGTTTTAATTCAAGTGAATTTAATCGAGCTACTCAAGCAAAAAGACAACCAGGTTCTGCTTTTAAACCTTTTGTTTATGCAGCAGCTTTAGAAAATAATTTTTCTCCAAATTCTATAATTTTAGACGCTCCTTTTACTGCCAAGCAAGGAGTTGGATTAAAAAATTGGAAACCCGAAAATTATGGAAAAGAGTTTTACGGTCCAACTACCTTAAGAAAAGGTGTTGAATATTCCAGAAACTTAATGACAGTAAGAATAGCTCAAGATTTAGGTTTAAAGAAAATACTTAAATTATCTAATGATTTAGATATTTATAATGAAATACCAGAGTTATTGTCAGTGTCTTTAGGTTCAGCAGAAACAACCTTGTTACAGATTACAAATGCATACTCTACTTTTGTAAACGGTGGAAAAAAAATTAAGCCTGTTTTGATAGAGAGAATTCAAGACAGAAGAGGCAAAACGATTTACAACTCAGAACAAAGAGAGTGTATTGGCTGTGATAAATTTTCCAAAACAGAGAAGTTAATCCCATATTTAAAAGACAATCATAAACAGGTGATAAGCCAAGAATCTGCTTACCAAATTTTGTCAATACTTGAGGGAACAGTACAAAGAGGAACAGCCAAGAAACTTAAAGACCTTAATGTCCCACTCGCAGGAAAGACAGGCACAACTAATGATAATTATGACGCTTGGTTTATTGGAGCTACGTCAAATCTTATTGTTGGAGTTTACATCGGTTTTGATAATCCAAAAAGTCTTGGTAAATATGAAACTGGCGCTAAAGCTGCATTGCCAATATTTAAAGATTTTGTCAGACAAGCTTTGTACAAAGATGAATTTAAATCTTTTACGATTCCAGAAAAAATATTTTTTGCGGCAATTAACTATAATACTGGTAAAAAAGAAAATTTTAGCAAACCCAATTCAATAGTTGAAGCATTCAAATCTGCAGATCTTGAAAAAATGAAAAATAATAATTTAAATAAAGACCTAAATTATGATAGTTTAATAAAGTTTAGACAATTTTACTAATGGAACTAATAGATCAACAAATAACTACAGCTGAAAAAGCATTAAATATTATTAGGGGGTATCTTTGAAACAAAAGATATCAAATCTAAATTAGATAGATTAAACACTATTATTGCAGAAAAAGACTTTTGGAAAAATAACAATAGAGTAAAAAAAATTCTTAAAGAAAAAAAACACTTTGAAAAAATTTTTGAATTATTTAATGAATTAAAACAAGAACTTAATAATCTTAAAGATATTTACAATCTTGCAAAATTAGAGTCAAATGAAGAAATAATTCTAGACTGTCAGCAGAAAATTGAAGAAATAGAAATAAAAATAAAAAAAACTCAAATTAGTTGTTTCTTATCAAAAGAGAACGACTCTCTAGATATATATTTAGAAATTCATGCTGGTGCGGGTGGAACAGAAAGTCAAGACTGGGCAGAAATGTTAAGAAGGATGTATTTGAAATGGTTCGATAAAAAATCTTTTAGTTGTGAAATTGTTAGTGAACATAAAGGTGAAGAAGCTGGAATTAAATCATCGACGATTAAAGTAAGTGGTGAGTATCTTTATGGATTAATGAAAAAAGAATCAGGTGTTCACAGGCTTGTTAGAATATCACCATTCGATAGTGGCGCACGAAGACATACAAGTTTTGCAAGTGTCTGGGTATACCCTTCAATAGAAGATGATATCGATATAATAATAGATGAAAAAGATTTAAGAATCGACACTTATAGGTCAAGCGGAGCAGGAGGCCAGCATGTAAATGTTACAGATAGTGCTGTAAGAATTACTCATTTGCCGACTAAAATTGTTGTACAATGCCAGAATCAAAGATCACAACACAAAAATAAAGAAACATGTTATAAAATTTTACAAGCAAGACTTTACGAACGTGAATTACAAAAAAGAGAAGAACAAGAGCAAAAAAATATAAGCTCTAAAACTGACATAGGTTGGGGGCATCAAATACGTTCTTACGTTTTACAACCCTATCAACTTGTGAAAGATTTAAGATCTAAAATTGAAAGTACAAATCCTGATGATGTATTAGATGGAAATTTAGATCAGTTTATTGAAGGAAATCTATTTAAAACATAATGCAAAAAACTTTATTTACCTTTTTTTTAATTTTAATTTCGATATTATTTCTGTCTGTTGTTTACCTCTCTACAGTTGGTGTAGAAACTTCAAAATTTAATAATATTATTATTAATACAATTAAAAAAAAAGATCCAAACATTCAGCTATCACTTAACAATATAAAAGTTAAATTTGATATAAGAAAAATTCAAATTTACCTTTCAACAGTTCAGCCACAACTTATTTATCAAAATATTCAAGTACCAATAAAAGAAATCAATCTATACACCAAAATTATTTCAATTTTAAAAGCAAAAAATGAGATAAATCAGGCAATAGTTTCTCTAGAAAATTTTAAAATCAAAGATATCAAAAAATTATCTACTAGAATAAAACCTTCAAACTTTAAAACCTACTTACTCAATAACATAAGCAATGGAGAAATTGAAAAAATTTTAGTTGATATAAAGCTCGATGAAAATTTGAACATCAGCGAATACAAATTAAACGGGTCATTAAAAAAAATTAATGTCATTAATTCAGACAATATAATATTACAAGATTTAAGCCTAAATTTTATTTCTGACAACAATTTAACATTAATAAATTCTTTGAATGCTAAATATAAAGATATTTTTATATCAAATGGCTCACTAAGTTTGATGAGAGAAAAACAAACAAATATTGAAGGAACATTTGAATCTAAATTTAATTTAAATAAAGACTCAATAAATAGATTATTTAATACATCAGATTTAAAATTTTTAGAGGGAAACAAAGCACAAATAAAAGGTTCGTTGCTACATAACTTTTCAGCAAAAATAGGAGAAAATTTAAAGTTGGTAGACTATGATTACAAGTCAACAGGCAATATTTTTGATTCTCAAATAGTTTTTAAAGAAAATTTTGGAAGTAAATTTTTTCAAAACCAAATTAATAAATTTGCAATACTTGAAACTAAATTGGAAATAAATCTTAGTAAGAATAAAGATAAAGAAAATAATCTGGCTCTAGATGGATTGTATAACCTGGGAAAAGAAAAAAATAAAAAGTTTAAAATTTCTTATAATTTAAATAAAAAAAAACCTATATATTTCATTGATTTTGATTTAGCTGAAAATATTATTTTAGATTTTATAAACTTTAAAAGTAATCATAAAAACAAAAGTAACATTAAAAGTGAAGTTAACGTTACAAATAACAACATAATTTTTAAATATATTAAATTTACTGAGGATAAAAATTCAATTTCTGTAAACAATCTTAAATTAAATAGAAAAAATAAATTTGAATCAGTTTCTGAAATAAAAGTTAAAACTTTTGACGATAATGTTGAAAATAATAATTTTAAAATTTCTTTTAAAAAAAAACTATCTATAGTTGGAGCAAGATATGATGCAACACATTTGCTTAAACAATTCTCAGGTAGTGATAAAAATAGTTTATTAAAAAACTATACAAATAATGTTGAAATTAAATTTGATTTTTTAACTACTAAATCAAAAATACCACTCAAAAATTTTAATCTAATAGGCAGATTAAAAAAAGGTAAATTTGAAAAAATTTCAGCCAAGAGTGAATTTTCAAAAAATGAATATTTAGATATTTCTCTTAAAAATGATGAAAATAATAAAAAAATATTAGAAATTTATTCGGATTTGCCACAGGCACTACTGGCTGATTATAAATTTTTTGAAGGGATCAAAGGAGGAAAACTACTTTACAATCTAGTATATGACGAAACAGACTCAGCATCAAAAATTAAAATAGAAAACTTTAAAGTTATTAAAGCGCCTGCTTTTGCTAAATTATTAACTTTAGCAGACCTAGGAGGAATTGCAGATTTATTATCTGGAGAAGGAATGAGTTTTGATATTCTAGAGGTTAAAATGAAAACGGAAAATAATGTAAGTACTGTTGAAGAAATTTTAGCTTTAGGCCCAAGTCTTTCTGTTTTAATGGACGGTTATATTGAAAAAGAAAGCGGCCTAATAAGTTTAAGCGGAACTTTGGTTCCTGCTAAGACTTTAAATAATCTTATATCTAAAATTCCTGTAGTTGGCGGTATTTTAGTAGGCGAAAAAATAGGTGAGGGGGTATTTGGAGTTAGTTTTAAAATGAAAGGTTTACCTGGAAAAGTTAAAACATCAGTTAATCCTGTAAAAACTTTAACACCTAGATTTATTACTCGAGCCTTAGAAAAAATGAAAAAAGACGATTAATTAAGTTTAATTTTATAGTGTTTTTTCTTACCGTAAGAAACTTTAATATAGTCATTATTTAAATCACTAATGCTGATATTTTTTCTATTATCAGTAACTATAGTATCATTTATTTTAATTCCTTTTTCATTAATAGCCCTTCTAATCTCACTTTTTGAATTAAGAATTTTAGTATTATTAATAAAATCAATTATATTAATTCCATTCCTTAAAATAGATTTTTTTATTAAAATAACAGGAAGATTTTGACCTATACCACTTCCTGCAAAAGTTTCTTTTGCAGTGCCTTCTGATTCTTTAGATTTTTTTTCTCCATGTAAAATTTTTGTGGCTTCATTAGCTAATAAAATCTTTAAATTATTTATATTTTTTTCATTATTAAATAGTTCTTCTAATTCAATTTCACTAATTTCTGTAAAATATTTTAAAAATTTTTTTACATCTGCATCGTTTGTATTTCTCCAAAATTGCCAATAGTCATAAGCCGAGAGTAATTTTTCGTCTAACCATATTGCACCATCTTCAGTTTTTCCCATCTTAGCTCCAGAGGACAGTGTAATCAAAGGTGTTGTTAAACCAAAAGATTCTTTTTTATTAATTTTTCTAATTAATTCGACACCATTAACAATATTACCCCACTGATCAGATCCGCCAATCTGTAAATCACAATTATATTTTTCATTTAATTTGTAGAAATCGTAAGCTTGTAAAATCATATAATTAAATTCCATGTAGCTTAGCGATTGTTCTCTTTCTAAACGTAGTTTTACACTGTCAAAACTTAACATCCTATTAATTGTAAAATGTTTTCCAACATTTCTTAAAAATTCAATATATTTTAATTTATTTAACCAGTCAGCATTATTTACAAAGATTGGTTCAGTTTTTTTGTTATTAAAAATTAATAATTTTTCAAATATTTTTTTTATTTGTTTAATATTATTGTCGATAGTTTTTTCAACTAAAATTTTTCTCGTAGAATCTTTACCGGAAGGGTCTCCTATCAGTGTGGTTCCACCACCAAGTAAAACAACAGGTTGATGTCCGTACTTTTGAAGAAGTCTTAAGCACATAATTTGTAATAGGCTTCCAACATGTAAACTTGGTGCAGTACAGTCAAAACCAATATATGCTTTAATTGACTTATTATTGAGTAGTTTTGTTAATTTGTCTTTGTCTGTGCATTGATGAAAAAAACCTCTAGTAGTAATTTCATTTATAAAGCTATTTTTCATAGAGAATTTGATTAAATTACTTTTACACAATAATACTAATAAATTAAATAACTATTAATGAACGAATTAATCACATCCATTGGTTTAATGAGCGGAACATCTGGAGATGGTATAGACGCATCATTAATAAAATCTGATGGAGAGAACGAGATTCATTTTGTCGGGAATCAATTTTTACCCTACCCTGACAAAATAAAAATTAAGATTAGAAGTTTAAAAGAAAAAATAAACCTGACTATAGATTTAGAAAAGAAAAAGTCAGAAATAGACTCTTTAGAGAAAGAAATAACTCTCCTCCATGCTAAGGCTGTTAACTTAATCTTAACAAAAAATGAAATAGAAAAGTCCAAAATTAAACTAGTAGGTTTTCATGGACATACAATTTTTCATAGTTTTAAAGAAAAAAAAACAAAGCAAATTGGAGATGGAAGATTATTGTCACAGTTAGTAGGCATCAATGTAATTAATAATTTTAGAGAAAATGATATCAAAAATGGAGGGCAAGGTGCTCCGCTAGTTCCAATTTTTCATAAATTACTTAAGACAAAATTAAATTTAAAAACTCCACTATTATTTGTAAATATTGGAGGCATATCTAATATTACATATATTGATAAAAATCAAAAAATGATCAGTTTAGATACTGGTCCAGGAAATTTTTTAATAGATAAAGTTTTGCAATTAAAATCTAAAAATAAAATTCAGTTTGATCAAGACGGGATGATTGCTTTCACAGGGAAGATTGATAAAAATATTTTAGACAGTTATTTAGATGATCCTTATTATGAATTTTTGCCACCAAAATCTCTTGACGTAAATGATTTTAATCTTAGTCCTTTAAGAACTTTAAATTTAGAAGATTCAGTTGCTACCTTATCTGAATTAACATCTTTAACAATTGTTAATTCATTAGATTTTTTTGAAAATAAACCTTTTGAAATTATTTTATGCGGAGGAGGAAGAAAAAATAAATTCATTTTTGAACGAATTCAAAAATTAAGTAATATTTTAACTCATAATATCGATAGATATAAAATAAACGGTGACTTTGTTGAGTCGCAAGCTTTTGCTTATTTAGCAATTAGATCTTTGTTGAAAAAAAATATTTCATTTCCAGAAACAACCGGAGTCAAAAAACCCTCTACTGGTGGAGACCTTATAGAATTTAAATAAGAGCTGTTTTTTCTTTAATATATTTTTCTATTTCTTGCCCTAGTTCATTTTCTTTGCTTTTAAAAAAATGATTGGCGTTCTTGATTTTTGTAAATATTACTTCTATTCCTTTTTGATTTTTTATTCTTTTATCTAACTCATCAATACTTTCTTTAGTAACTAGTTCGTCACCATCACTGTACAATACCTGTCCAGATGTTGGACATGGAGCTAAAAATGAAAAATCATATACATTTGGTTGGGGAGATATAGCGATAAAATTATTTACTTCGGGTCTACGCATAATTAATTGCATACAGATTAGTGCACCAAAAGAAAATCCTGACACCCAACATTGACTATAATCTAAATTTTCTCTTTCTATCCAATCTAAAGCAGCAGCAGCGTCTGACAACTCTCCTTGTCCATTATCAAAGACACCATCACTTTTACCAACACCTCTAAAATTAATTCTAATTACTGAAAAACCATTTTCTAAAAAAATGTTATACGTTTTTTGAACTATTTTATTATTCATCGACCCACCATATTGAGGATGTGGCTGAAGGACTATAGCTACTGGAGAACCAAATTTTGGATTTTTATAATACTTTGCCTCCAGTCTCCCTGCTGGTCCTGGTATAAATATTTCAGTGCTTTTAGGTTTCATTAGTTAATAATGATAATTAGTTTCAAGAAAAAAATAGATTTATAGCATGTTTTAATAGCGACAATTTAATTTTTTATAAACTTGACTATTTTAGTGGGAATAGGCTAATTAACCACACAAACAAAAGGATTTAATGAAATTATCTACAAAAGGAAGATACGCGGTTATGGCTATGGCTGATTTAGCTACAAACGAAAATTTTAAGCCAGTAAGTTTAAACGAGATTGCCGTAAGGCAAAATATATCACTTTCTTATTTAGAACAGTTGTTTCAAAAATTAAAAAATAATCATCTAGTTAAAAGTGTTAGAGGACCTCGTGGAGGATACATATTAGAAAAAAAGGCTAAAGATATAAAACTTTCTAGCATCATTTTTGCTGTTAACGAGGAAGTGAAAACGCTTAATTGTAAAAAAGATTCAAAAAAAGGTTGTGGTGGTAGAACCGTTAAATGCATTACGCATAACCTTTGGGATGATTTAGAACAACACATTAACGGATTTTTTGAAAACAAGAGCCTAAACGATTTAGTTTCTAAACAAGAAAATATTTTTTAAAATTTAAAAAAGGTAAGGGTAATGAAAAATCAAGACTACAATATTAATCAAGATTATAAATATGGCTTTACAACTGACATTGAAAGCATCAGAGCTCCTAAAGGACTCAATGAAGATTCTATAAGATTTATTTCAAATATAAAAAAAGAACCTAAGTGGATGTTAGATTGGAGGTTAAAAGCATTTAATAGATTGCAAAGTTTAAATGAGCCAGATTGGCAAAAACCAAAATACCCTAAAATTAATTATCAAGATTTATACTATTATTCAGCACCAAAAAGTTCTTCTGAAAAACCTAAAAGTTTAGACGAAATTGATCCTAAAATTTTAGAAACATATAAAAAACTTGGTATACCTTTGGTTGAACAACAAAGATTGAACGGTATAGCTGTTGATGCAGTGTTTGATTCAGTTTCAGTTGCAACAACTTTTAAAGAAGAGTTAACAAAAAAAGGAATAATATTTTGCTCTATATCAGAGGCGATACAAAAACATCCTGAATTAGTTAAAAAATATTTAGGATCTGTTATCCCGTTAAGTGATCATTATTTCGCAACTCTAAACTCAGCGGTCTTTACCGATGGTTCATTTGTTTATATTCCTCCAAATACTAAATGCCCTATGGAATTATCTACTTATTTCAGAATAAATGCTTCTGAAACAGGACAGTTCGAAAGAACTTTAATTATTGCAGATAAAGGAAGTTATGTAAGTTACCTCGAAGGATGTACAGCTCCTATGAGAGATGAAAACCAACTCCATGCAGCTAATGTTGAGTTAATCGCTTTAGATGATGCAGAAATTAAATATTCAACAGTTCAAAATTGGTACCCTGGAGACAAAAATGGTGTTGGAGGAATATATAATTTTGTAACCAAAAGAGGTGCATGCAGAGGAAAAAACTCAAAAATATCCTGGACCCAAGTCGAAACAGGTTCAGCAATTACATGGAAATATCCAAGCTGCATCTTACAAGGAGACAATTCAGTTGGTGAGTTTTACTCTATAGCTATAACTAATAATTATCAAAAAGCAGACACAGGCACCAAGATGATACATTTAGGCAAAAACACCAAAAGTAAAATAATTTCTAAAGGTATATCGGCTGGTAACGCAGACAATACATATAGAGGTTTAGTTGAAATTAATAAAAAAGCGACCAATTCAAGGAATTATACTCAATGTGATTCATTGTTAATGGGTAATAAATGTGGAGCTCATACAGTTCCGTATATAAAAAACAAAAATTCAACATCAACTATAGAACATGAGGCAACTACTACTAAAATAAATGAAGAACAGCTTTATTACTGCAATCAAAGAGGCCTTGATCAAGAGGAGGCAGTCAGCTTAATCGTCAACGGATTTTGTAAAGAAGTATTACAACAGTTGCCAATGGAGTTTGCTGTAGAAGCACAAAAACTAGTAGCTATTAGTTTAGAGGGGAGCGTTGGTTAATGTTAAAAATTAATGATTTAAAAGCTACTATTAATAATAAATCTATTTTAAAAGGCTTGAATTTAGATATTAAACCTGGTGAGATCCATGCAATCATGGGGCCTAACGGTTCAGGGAAGAGCACATTAGCCAATGTACTATCAGGTAAAAATGGTTACGAAATCGAAGGTGAAATTCATTTTGATGGTATTAATTTAAATGATCTTAAAATAGAGGAGAGAGCTCAAAAAGGAATTTTTTTAGCATTTCAATATCCTTTAGAAATTCCAGGAGTAAATACTAGTAATTTTTTAAGAACCTCCTTAAACTCAGTAAGAAAAGCAAGAGGTGAAAAAGAATTAGATACTTTAACTTTCTTAAAACTAATCAAAGAAAAAGCTAAAGAACTGAATATAGATGAAAAATTTTTATCACGTCAGTTAAATTTAGGATTTTCAGGAGGAGAAAAGAAAAAAAATGAAATCTTACAAATGAAGTTATTAGAACCAAAACTATCAATTTTAGACGAAACAGATTCTGGTTTAGATATAGACGCTTTAAGAATAGTAGCTGATGGAGTTAACTCTTA
This sequence comes from Pelagibacteraceae bacterium, assembly GCA_016777565.1. Taxonomy (GTDB): domain Bacteria; phylum Pseudomonadota; class Alphaproteobacteria; order Pelagibacterales; family Pelagibacteraceae; genus Pelagilacustribacter. The sequence continues at coordinate 4,495 of JADHRF010000003.1, read as the reverse complement.
TAAAAATAAAGAAAATGCATTTTTAATAATTACCCACTATCAAAGACTGCTTGACTACATTAAACCGGATTACATACACGTTTTGTCTGCTGGTAAAATTATTAAGACAGGAAACGCTGATTTAGGGCACCAACTTGAAAAAACAGGTTACGAGAATTTAGTTTAAATGAAGCAAAGTTACGATTTTAACATTAAACAAATAAAAAATCTTTCTGTGGAAGAAAAAGATTTCCGACAAAAAAATCTTGATTTATTTTATAAATCAGGATTTCCATCAAAAACAATTGAAGACTGGAAATTTACAGATTTAAACTTAATTTTAAATAAAAATTTTGAAAGTATTAGTAATGAGGTTGATTTTGAATCTACTCAAGAGCTCGAAACTATTGAAAACTTTAAACACAACTATATATTTTTAAGTAATGGTAAAATAACATCAACAAGTTTTGTTTATGAGGAAACAAATAAAATTTTGATTAAAGATTTTGATCAAAAAGAATTAACCAATTTTAATTCAAACAATACACTAACATTACTTAATAATGCTTTATCATCAGGAGGATTTTCACTAGAAGTTGCCAAAAACTATAAGTTAAAAAAACCCTTAATTATTTACAATTATTTTTCTAAAGGCTTAAAAAATAAAATATTAAATAATAAAAATTCCATAAAGCTAAATGAAGGTTCAGAACTAACACTGATAGAATACACAAACGGTTACATTCAAAGTAATTTTATTAAAAATACGTTAGATATAGTATCTTTAGACAAGGACGCTGTGTTGAAAAATATTTTAATTCAAAAGTCTAAAAGCAATGGTCATTTTTACAGATATATAAAAGGTTCTTTAGAAAGTGGATCTAATTATGAAAACTATATTTTAAGCTCAGGCTTAAAGCTTAACAAAATTGAAATTGAAATAAACCTAAACAAAGACCATAGTAATTGCAGTATTTATTCAGCTTTAAACTTAGTTGACGATCAACATCAAGAAATTAAAACACTTATAAATCACAACTCACCTAATTGTAAAAGTCATCAAAAAATCAAGAATGTATTAAATGACAAAAGTAGAGGTGTTTACCAAGGCAAAATATTTGTGAAAAAAATAGCTCAAAAAACTGACGCATATCAATTAAGCAAAGCTCTAATTTTAAATGATGATGCTGAATTTGATGCAAAACCAGAATTAGAAATATACGCTGATGATGTCAAATGTTCCCATGGTTCAACATCTGGAAGTATAGACTCTGATGCAGTTCATTATTTAATGACAAGAGGAATAGCAAAAAAAGAGGCAGAAAAACTTTTAATTAATGGGTTTCTTGGTGAGATATTAGAAAATATTTATATAAGCGAAGTAAAAACTTTTTTAGAAGAAATATTAGAGAGGCAAATTAATGGACATTAAAAATATAAAATCTGAATTTCCAATATTTAAACAAAAAATTAACGGCAAACCATTAGTCTATTTAGACAGTGCTAATTCATCTCAAAAACCCAAGGTAGTAATTGATAGATTATCTAATTTTTATGAAACAGAATTCTCTAACGTTGGAAGAAGCGTTCACACTTTGGCGGTTAAAGCAACAAACAGATTTGAAGCAACAAGAGATATTTTAAAAAAATATTTAAATGCACAAAATAGAGAAGAAATAGTATTCACAAAAGGAGCCACAGAATCAATTAATCTAGTTGCTTCATCTTTTGGGGAAAAATATATTAAAGAAGGTGATGAAATATTAATTACAGAATTAGAACACCACTCTAACTATGTACCTTGGCATTTTCTTCGAAAAAAAAAGGGAGCAGTAATTAAATTTGCACCGGTAAACAATAATGGCGAAGTAGAAATTGATGAAATAAAAAAACTTATTACAGACAAAACAAAGATTATTGCTATTACACACATTTCAAATGTGACGGGTGCTGTGATGCCAATAAAAAAAATTGTTGATATAGCTAAAGAAAAAAATATTCCAGTTTTAGTTGACGGCACTCAGGGTGCACCCCATATGCAAATTGACATGCAAGATCTTGGTTGTGATTTTTATGTAATTTCATGTCATAAAATGTATGGACCTAACGGTTTAGGGGTACTTTATGCAAAAAAAAAATGGTTAGATGATTTACCCCCGTATCAAGGCGGTGGAGGAATGATAGATGAGGTCAAAAAAGACAATATAACATTCGCTGACACTCCAACTAAATTTGAAGCCGGTACCTTACAGACAGCGGAAGTAGTTGCTTTTGCAGAAGCGATAAATTTTATCGAAAAACTTGGTATAAAAAATATTGCCGCTCATGAAAATGAAATATTAGAATACGGTTATGAAAAATTAAAAAAAAATAATTCAGTAAACTTAATTGGCAGCCCTAAGAATAGAGGATCTGTTCTGTGTTTTACTATCAAAGATATTCATCCACATGATATCGCAACGATTTTGGACGATGATGGTGTTGCTATACGAGCAGGACACCACTGCTGTCAAATACTACATGATAAATTAGGAATTGCTGCTACAGCTAGGGCTTCCATTGGTGTTTATAACACTAAAGAAGATATAGATATTTTGTGTAAAGCTATTGATAACTGTAAAAAAATATTTCAAACTTAAATGGAACTTAAAGAATTATATCAAGAAATTATATTGGACCATGGAAAAAATCCAAGAAATAAAGGCGTGTGCCCAGATTATAACCATGACGCAAAAGCACATAACCCTTTGTGTGGAGACAAAGTACACATTTATCTCAAATTAGATAAAGAAAAAAAGGTATTTGATTTAAGTTTTGAGGGAGAGGGTTGCGCAATTTCCTTAGCTTCAGCATCTATTTTAACCGAAACACTAAAAGGAAAGGACCTAACTTTTGCCAAAAAAGTTACCGAAGATTTTTTAAATATGGTGAAAAATAAAACAAAAATTACTCTTAACAGTCTTACTGAAGATCAAATTACTACAATTACCTCTCTATCAGGGGTTCAAGAGTTTCCTATGAGAGTTAAATGTGCCACAATGGTATGGCATACATTTATATCGGCAGTAGCTAAAAATAATTAAATAATGTTATGAGTGAATTAAAAGAAAAAATAATCTCTGAAATTAAAAAAATTTACGACCCTGAAATACCAGTAAACATATATGAATTGGGTCTTATCTATAAAGTAGAAATTTATGATAAGAATAAAGTAAATGTAGAAATGACGCTCACAAGCCCTAATTGTCCAGTCGCAGAAAGTTTGCCAAATAGTGTTAAAGAGAATATAATGAAGGTTGAAGGCATTACTGATGTAGATCTTAAATTAGTTTGGGATCCACCATGGGACAAAGACAAAATGTCCGAAGCTGCAAAACTAGAATTAAACTTATGACACAAGTTATTAAATTAAGTGATAACGCTGCAAACAGAATAAAAGAAATCATGTCTAATGCAGACAACTCAACTATTGGAGTTAGAGTAGGCGTTCAATCAGGCGGTTGTGCGGGCATGTCATATATTATGGAGTATGCTAAAGAAATCAAAGCTAATGAAGAAGTTATTGAAGACAAAGGGGTTAAAGTCTTGATTGATCCAAATGCAATAATGTATTTATTAGGAACAGAGATGGATTATAAAAAAGAAAAATTTTCTTCTCAGTTTGTGTTTAAAAATCCAAATGAAACGGAACGTTGTGGATGTGGAGAATCTTTTAAAGTTTAGTTTCTGAGCCCACCTTTCGATGGGCCTAAATAATATTTTTATTGACTGTAATACATCTCAAATTCAATTGGATGAGGTGTGTGTTCTAATTTATAAATTTCATCAAATTTTAATGAAATATACCCGTCAATTTGATCATCTGTAAAGACACCACCTTGTGTTAAGAAATCCCTGTCTTTATCTAGACTTTCCATAGCTTCTCTTAGCGAACCACAGACCTGAGGAATTTTTTTTAATTCACTTTCAGACAAATGATATAAATCTTTATCCATAGATTTACCTGGATCGATTTTATTTTTAATTCCATCTAGTCCCGCCATTAACATTGCAGCAAATCCTAAATATGGATTTCCTGCTGCATCTGGGAATCTTATTTCACATCTGGCAGCTTTTTTATTCATGATAACCGGTATTCTACAAGATGCTGATCTATTTCTAGCAGAGTAAGCAAGCATAACAGGCGCTTCGAAACCAGGTATTAATCTTTTGTAGCTGTTGGTTGTTGAATTCGTAAATGCGTTTATTGCTTTAGCGTGTTTGAGAATTCCACCTATATAATAAAGAGCTTGTTGTGATAATCCTGCGTATTTGTCTCCCATAAATACTGGAGTGCTACCTTTCCAAATTGATTGGTGAACATGCATACCTGATCCATTATCACCTTTTACTGGTTTAGGCATAAATGTAGAAGTTTTACCAAATGAATGAGAAACCATCTGCACAGCATATTTGTATAATTGAACATTATCTGCTTGATCTGTAAGCGTTCCAAAATACATTCCTAGCTCGTGCT
>JADHRF010000030.1 GCA_016777565.1 Pelagibacteraceae bacterium | reverse complement strand
GACGGAGTAAACAAAGCAGTAGACGATTCATATGGATCTAAATACAATGAAAAAAAAACTAAAAATTGTGACAAATTTTTAAACAACTTTGTTCCTAACGGAGCTGAGAGAGTTAAAAAAGTTATTCAAACACTTTATTAAAAAATGGCTGGATATGTTATCTTTAATATTAATATTACTAATCCTGAGGCATACAAAGAATATGTTTCAAAAATAGTAGAACTTATTAAAAAATTCGATGGAGAATACTTAGTAAGAGGCGGAGAATATAAGGTCATGGAGGGAGAGTGGAAACATCCTAGAACTATTGTGATTAAATTTCCGACTTACGAAAGAGCTTTAGAGTGGTATAATTCTGAGGAATATAAACCTATTAAACCTATTCGATTGGCTAACTCAGAAGCTAATGGAATTATAATAAAAGGAGTTTAGCGATGATAGAAAAATTTAATAATATTTTTTATTTAACAATTTACCTAGTCCATTTTGCTGGAACAGGGATGTACGCATTTCAAACACTTATAAACACCAAAAGGTTTATGAAAAAATTTGGAATCGATAAATCTGGAGCAGTAGCGATTAGATTTGCGGGTGCTTTTCTGCTAGCCGTATTTCTGATGTCAGTTTATGTGGGATTCATTAGACCTGGAGGATTGAATGCAACTTGGGCTTTTTTCAATATAGTTTTTATTAATAATCTATGCATACTTTTGTGTAATTATTATTCAATTAAAGTTGATAAAACTGGAGTGAGTAAAAAAACTGGCATGGAACCAATATATGGACCGTTAGCCTTTACAATTATGAGCGCGATACTTTGTTATGGCCTAGCTGATAAAATTTATGTTTAATAATTGAGAAAGGAGGATGAAATGGCAAAAATGTACATTATGGGAAAATACACTGAAAAAGCTTATTTAGGTTTTCTTAAAGATCCATCAACAGACAGAAAAGCAGCGGTTGAAAAACTTACAAATGCAGCTGGAGGAAAAATGCTTTCTATGGATATTGTTAGAGGACCATTTGACTTTATAGTTGTTGCAGAAGTACCAAGTTTTGAGACTTTTGCTGCTATCAAATTAGCAGTTGAGTCATCAGGTGCGGTCAGAGATCTTACAGCACTTGAAGCAATGGATTTAACCAGCGCCGCAAAAAAAGCAGGTGAACTAACTGGAAATTACAAAGCACCGGGACAATAAAAATTAAGATACTTGCGGAGATATAGTCTCCGCAGGTCTCATCTTTAAAATTTTAGATTTTAGGTATTTAATTTATTTGTAATTTTTAGAGCAAATGCGTAATCAAATGCCACCTCTTCTATAGCAGCATCTCTTCCTGATTTACCGCCATGACCCGCATCCATTTCACATTTAAAAAGTAATAAATTATTATCTGTTTTCGTATCTCTAAGTTTTGCAGTAAACTTAGTAGGCTCATCAAAAAGAACCCTATTGTCCGACAAACTTGTTGTAATAAGAATATGAGGGTAGTCCATTTTTTTTATATTATGGTAAGGAGAATAAGACTTTATATATTTAAAGTGTTCGATATTTTCTTTTGCATTTCCAAACTCATTAAATTCACCTGCAGTTAATGGCAAAGAATGATCTAAATTAGTAGTTAAACTATCTACAAAAGGTACAGCCATTATCATTCCTAAAAATAGCTCAGGCGCTTCGTTAACAACGGCGCCCATTAACAGTCCACCAGCACTACCACCATAGCCTATAATTTTACCCTTAGCTGTATATTTTTGGTCAATCAAATATTTTGTACAGGAGATGTAATCCTTGAAAGTATTTTTTTTATTTAACATTTTACCCTCTTCCCAATATTTCATCCCTCTTTCCATACCACCTCTAATATGAGCTGTAGCCCAAATAATATTTCTATTAATTAAGCTTAAACGTGTTGTTGAAAAGCTTGGAGGAATAGTATGACCGTAACTTCCATATCCATACAACAAAAGATTAGCTGATCCATCTAATTTAGTATCTTTGTGGTAGGTAATCGTTATGGGAATTTTTCTTCCGTCGTGAGCCAGGCAATTTATACGTTTAACAATATAATTATTTCTCTCGTAACCTGATGGGATTTCTAATTCTTTAAGAAGTTTTTTTTCTTTTGTCACTAAATTATATTCATATGTTCTTGTAGGTGTTTTGGGAGACTCATAACTAATTCTTATATTATCTGTATTTCTATCTTTTTGTCCCAAACTCATACCAGGACTTATAATTTCCTCATCAGATATTTCTAACTCTTCTTCTATATTAGTTTTTAAATTTCTAACAAATAGTTTTGGAAGAGCATCAACTCTTTCTGATCTTACCATCCAATTATTCAGCAAAACAAATCCTCCAATTAACACTTCATCTTTTGCAGGTATAAAGTCTTCCCATTGGTTAATATCACTATTTTTACATCTTAAAATTTTAAAATCTTTTGCATCTCGATTAGTATGCATCCAAAAATACCCCCCCCAACTATCAAGAGAATATTCAACTCCTTCTTCTCTTTTAAAGACAAGTTTAGGCTCAGGTTTTGTTTCATCTTTATTAAAATAATAAACTTCTGATGTTGTATGTTCAGAAGTTGAGATAAAATAAAATTTTTCATCAGAACTTGTGCCTAAGCCACAGGTAAAACGTGCATCTTTTTCTTCAAAAATTAATATGTCTTCCTTAATGTTTGTTCCAAGTTTGTGTCTATATATTTGTCTCGGTCTATGAAATTTGTCTAGTTTAGAGTAAAAAAAATATTGATCATCATAAGACCAAGTAATTCCACCTGCGGTATCTGGTATTGGTTCTTCAATAATTTCATTGTTAGAAATTTTTCTTATAAAAATTGTAAAATATTCACTTCCTTTATCGTCAATTGAATAGGCTAAAAATTTATCATTATGTGAAACTGCTACATCTCCTGTGCTGAAGAACTTTTTCCCCTTTGCTTCAATATCACCGTCCCAATAAATTTCAATTTGTTGGTCTCCAATTTTTCTTCTTAATTTTTTTGAGTAATTTCCATCTTTTGTAACTTTAGTCCAATACTCATAATTTTTGTCTTTATAGGGCAAGCTTTCATCATCTAACTTAATCCTGGATTTTATCTCATCAAATAGTTTTTTTTGTAATGGCTTAGTATCTTCTAGCTGTTTCTTAGTGTATGAATTTTCTTCATCAAGATATTTTTTAACTTCTGGAAGTAGCTTAGATCCATCTTTTAGAACTTCTAGAATATTTTCTTGATGTACCCATGAAAAGTCATCTTCCCAGCTTATGCCGTGACAAGATTTTATAGTCGGTTGTTTACTTAATTTTGGTATATTCATTAAAGGAGAAACTATTATATGAATTTATTTTTAGTTGGAACTATCATATTTGTCCTTGTTTACTTGGTCTTAAGCTGGTTTGTTAGAACCAGTAGCAAAGCTATAGCAAAAGGGGCAAGAAAATTTATTTTAATCTTATCGCTAGTATTAGCTGTTTTATTAGCGTACGCGGGCAGGTTTTTATTTTCTCTCCCATTAGTATTAATTTTTTTAAATGCTTTAAAGATTAAAGGCCTCTCAACATTTCAAATATTTCAGTTATGGCGGCTTATTCAATATTTACGAAGCACTGGAAGATTTTCTTACGGTTCCGGTGCGGGCACAAGCACAAATACTATTACAGTTACTGAATCATATAAAATTTTAGGTTTAAAGAAAGGGTGCACTAAAAATGAAGTAATTAAAGCAGCAACTAAGTTACAAAAAAAAATTCACCCTGATATGAACAGAGAAATGAACACAGAAAGACTAAGTCAATTAGTCAATGAAGCTAAAGATAGAATTTTAAAAGAAGAATTTAATTAATTTAATAGCTCAAGAGATTTCTTTAAAACTTTTTCAAAGTTAATTTTTTCTTTGCCTAAAGTATTATGTGTTGTAGTTTCTTCTGTTTCACCTTCAGGAACAACAACAGAAATATTAGCAGAATATTTTCCATAAGCTTGGACCGGACTATCCACAAATAAAGCTAAACATTTTTTATTTAAAGCGGAGGCTATATGTAGCCAACCAGTGTCATTCCCAATATAAATGTCACAATTTTTTATAATTGGTAATGTCTCTGATATAGATAGATCTTTAAAAGATACACAGATATTTGATACTGATGAATTTAAAAATTTGTTAAACAATATTTCATCGTTTCGGCCACCAGCTAAATAAAATTTACAAAGTTTATTTTTATTTAAAATTTCAGCGAGTTTAATATAATTTTCGATAGACCATCTTTTAGTAGGACCACTTGCTGAAAAACCAATACAAATATGTTTAAAATTTTTTTCAAATTTATATTTATTTTTCACATTTTCAATTTTATTATGGTCAAGATACAAAATTGGTTGAGTGGAAATATTTTCTTTAATTGATTTCTTAATTAATTCCTTTGCTGTGAGAACTAAATTATTTTTTTTTAGAAATAAAGGGTATTGATTAATAGATTTGATCCCAGCTAGTTTTGCTAGCAGTAAGTATCTTACAGAGCTATTAAAAATAAAAATTTTGTCAAATTTTTTTTCTTTAATTTCTTTTAATAATTTAAAGAAGCCAGAAAAACCTGTATGCTTTCCAAAATTATTTTTATTTATGTCTAAATTAATTATCTCTTCAATATGGTCATCATCTTCAAACAACTCTTCTGCTTTTGAATTTTTTTTAACTAAAAGTGAGACTTTAGATTGAAATTTTTTTGAAATGGCGTGAATATAAGGGAGAAATATAATCATATCTCCTATTCCCATTCTTTGCTGGATAACTAGAACTTTCATATTTATAAATTTGTATTAATATATCTTAGTAAAAAAAATTGGTAAAACTATGATTAAAAACGGAGTTTATGCCGCCAGTGTAAGCATACTGAATAGCAATAAATCACTCGATATAAAATCAACAATTAATCATGCTGAGAATGCTATAAAGATGGGCTTAACTGGAGCATTTTTTTTTGGATCTACTGGACAAAGCCAATTAGTATCTATTTCAGAGAAAAAAGACCTTATTTCTAGAACGGCAAACAGTAAGTTTAAAGATAAGTTTTACTTTGGGACAGGTGTTAATTCATTAAAGGATAATTTAGATTTAATTCGATACTGTATGGAATTTGGTTATCAGACTTTTTTAATTATGCCCCCAGCATATTATAAAGGAAACACTGATAAAGGCGTTTATGATTTTTATGCAGAAATTATTGCACAAGTTCCAAAGATTAAAATAGTTTTATATAATTTTGAAAAGCTAAGTGGATATTTATTTAGTACTGATGCAGTAAAAAATTTAGTTAAAAATTTCCCAAAACAAATTATTGGATGTAAAGACTCAAGTTATAATCTTTTTGAAACTTTAAAAATTCCTGATTTTAAAATGTTTCCTGGCTCAGAAGCAAAATTGTTAAAAGGATTAGAGCTTGGCTGTAGTGGATGTATTTCAGCCATAACTAATGTTACGCATTCTTTAGCTAAAAAAGTTTTTGATGATTTTGAAAAAAAAATGCCACAAACTGTGAATGAAAAAGTTATAAATGTTAGGCAAACTTTTGATCAATATCCTCTTATTTCTGCTCTACATTCCTTTTTATCAGTAGAAGATAAAAAATATCAAAATATCTTACCTCCCTTAACTTTGCTTGACTCTAAATCTAAAGACGAATTGTTGAATAAATTAAAAGAATTAGATTTTATTCCTTCTAAAAATATCGCTGCTTAAAAATGCTTTTAGCTCGTTTTTTAAATAAACTTTTTAAAAAGGGTGGTTTTATTTTAGAAAATGCTTATGGACAAAAATATATAATTGGTCAGCCAAATAAAATTGATCAAATTGAAATGAAATTACAAGATAAATCACTACATTATAAATTATATTTATATCCTGATTTATATTTTGGTGAAGCTTATACAGCAGGTTCTTTGTACTTTGTTAGGGGATCTTTGACTGATTTTTTAAACTTGGCTTTAGAAAATATTGGTAGAACAAAAATAAATAAATTTAACAAGATATTAAATTCGTTACGAGGTTCTTATAGGTTCTTAACAAATTTTAATTTTATAAAAAACTCTAAAGTAAATGTTGCTCATCACTACGATGTTTCAGATGATCTATACTTTTTATTTTTAGATCCTCTCAGACAATATTCATGTGGTTATTTTAAGAATGAAACAGATACTTTAGAACAAGCTCAAATTAATAAAATCAAACATATTGCTAAAAAATTAGATTTAAAACCTGATCATAAAGTTTTAGATATTGGTTGTGGATGGGGCTATTTAGCTATCGAAATAGCTAAACAACATAAGTGTAATGTGACTGGCATCACGCTCTCTGAAAATCAATACAATTTTGCAAAAAAAAAAGTTGCAGAACTAAATTTATCAAATCAGGTAGAAATTAAACTAGTAGACTATAGGGAAATTAAGGAAAAATATGATCGGATAGTTTCTGTTGGTATGTTTGAACATGTAGGAAGAAAATTTTATAATTCATTCTTTGATAAAATTTCGCAATTATTAAATTCTAAAGGTGTAGCTCTTTTACACACAATAGGAAGTGTGGACGCACCCAGAGATCCTCAGCCGTGGATTACAAAATATATTTTTCCAGGAGGTTACACCCCTAGTCTTAGTCAAATAGCGGTGCCTATTGAAAAATCAGGATTAATTGTAACTGACCTTGAAGTTTTAAAGATTCATTATGCACATACATTAAGACATTGGAAAGAAAGATTTAATCTAAACAGAGATAAAGTTTTAGACATGTTTGATGAACAATTCTTTAGAATGTATGAATTTTACCTCACCTCATGTGAAGCAGCTTTTAAATTTGGAGATCAAGTAGTTTATCAAATTCAACTGTCGAAAGAATTAGATACTGTTCCGTCTACTAGAGACTATATTTATAGATAACTTACTGTTATTAATTAAACCTTTAGAATGAAAAAAAAGAAAAAAAAAATAACAAAAAAAAAATCTTTTCAAAAAAAGAAAATTTTAAAAATTAAGCAAACAAAGAAAAACCAAAAAAAAATTAAAAAGAAAAAAAAACCAAAAAAAATAGTTAGAGCAAAAAAACCTAAAATTATAATTTTAAAAAATAAGTATAAGTCTAAAAAAAAAACAAAACTTAAACAAAAGAAAACGAGAATCAACAATAGAACCAAGCAAACAATACTTGCAATTATAAGAGTGCAAGACAAATTAAAATTTAATTTTAATTTTAGTTTAGATAAATTCTTTTTAAGTTTTTTTCAGTCTATTGCCAACACAATTGAAAACTTTAAGATTATTTTGGCAGAAGAACAAGAACGAAAGAAACAAGAGAAAATAAAGTTGATGGTACTTGAAAAAGCTGAGGGTATAAAACGAAAAAAATTAGAAAGAGAATTAGAAAAAAAAGAGAAAGAAAAAGAACTTAAAGAAAGAGTAGCTTTTGATAGAGACCGAAAAAAGGAACTTCAGAAATTTATCCGACTAGAACAAGCCGAGGTAAGAAAAGAACAAGCTGAAAAACAAAGAAAGTTTTTAGAACAAATTCGGTTAGAAAAAAAAATAGAACAGTTTAGAAAACGGGAAGAGTTAGAAATCAAACAATTAGAAAAATTTGTTTTAAGCCAAGAAAGAGAGTCTTACGTAGGAGTACAGGAAAGAATTGAAAAAATTAAACAAAAGTATCAAGCTCTTAGAGATCAAAAGATAAGAGAGCGCGTAGAACAACTTGGCATAAAAGTTGAAGAAGGTGAAGATCGATCAGCTTTATTAGAGAAGGAAAGATTATATAATCTTGAGAGACAGAAAATAGAATTTGCTTTAGAGAGTTTTTATAGATCGGCTCACAGTTTATGCTTTCAGCTTAATAAGCGTTACATTCCAAAATATTTAAATATTTTGAGAGTAATTGACAGAAGATTTGAAACTGGTGAAATATTTGTAAAATGGGACGAAGCAACAGATGAAGATTGGTTAATTCTTATTTATATAAAAGATAATTCTCCAACGGAAGGAATTGTAATTGAAGATAAAACGAATTCCGAGAAGCACGGCTCACATGAATTTCAAAAAAATGAAATTTTTAAAGCTAGCGATTTTATGGTTGATGTTTTGACGAATTTATTAGATCAAGAAAGAAAAAAAAGAAAAGCGAGTTAATCTAAAATTTCATTAAGTTTTTTTACTTCACCAATTTTAAAAACTATGGCATCAGATTTTTTAAATCCATATTTTTCTGCACCATCTTTAAATCTTACCGGTGGCTCCATGATTGGCTCCAGAGAAAGAACTACCGTTCCCCAATGCATACCAATAACTTTTTTACTTTTTAAATCTCTGGCAACCTGAAGAGCTTCTTCAGGATTAGTATGATAAACAGACTTGTCCTTCACAGGCATGATTGGATAAAAATTATAAGCACCAATATTTATAAAAGTTAAATCTATAGGACCATATTTTTTACCCAAATCTTTGTAAATATCACCGATGCCAGTATCACATGCAAAAAGAATCTTTTTATCTTTGTATTCAATTAAGAAGTTTCCCCATAAAGTTTTATTAGTGTCTGTTAAGCTTCTTTTTGACCAATGAACTGCTGGCAATAATGTTACTTTTATATCTTTATTTACTTGAATTTCTTGATACCAATCTAATTCACTAACATCATTAAATCTTCTGAAATACTTCGATAATTTAAGCGGTACAAGAACTTTAGCTTTTTTATAAGGAAAGTTTCTAATGGTTGACATATCTTGATGATCATAGTGATTATGAGTTAGTAAAAATAAATCCACTGGTGGTAATTCATTAAGCTTAATAGCTGGCTCAACATATCTTTTAGGCCCAAAAATCAAGGGGCCTGTATTCTTAGAAAAAACAGGATCAGTTATAATAGTTGTGTCTCCTAACTTTATTAAGAAGGTTGCGTGGCCAATCCATGTGATATAATTTTCATTATTATTTTCTTTTAAGTCTTTAAGAACTTTTTCTCTAGGCACAACATGGTTAGGTGATAGTTTTAGTTTAATTTTCTTTCTTTCTTGATTAAAAATTTTGTAAGACCATTTAATATTTGAATCTCGTTTTGGCGAACCTTCAGGATTTCGAAAGGTCCCGTCTGAGTTATGATGGTATGGTTTTTTTTCCATAGAATTTAAAGGAGTTATAACTAAAAAAGTGACAACAATAAAAATAAATTTTTTCATAAATGATTGATTTTATTTAATGTGTCTTCTTTTTGTGTAATTTCTTGTTAATCTTTTTTCCATAATCAGCTATTTTGTCCCATTCATCCTGTTTTTTAGATTTTTCAGCTTTGTAAGAAACTATAAGCGGGAAAATTATTAAACCAAGAGTAATAGCTACGCACAGTATAATTAGGACGGTCAGATTCATACTGTGCAATACATACCAAATTAATTACTAATTGATAGTATTTTAGCTATTTTTTAAGCAGTTTTTTTTATTTATCTTTTGATCAAAAGTTTTAGCTGTTGTTTTATCAACAATCCAAACAAAAGATTTTTCAAAGCTACCATCAGCTGTTGGGGCAGTGCAACGCTTCCCAACTTTAACATTATGGGCTGAACAATTAGCCAAGAATAAAAATAAACTTAATAGTGATAATGTTTTCATGTTGAGAATATAATAAATTTCTTTGACGAACAATTGTTGTAAAGTTGTTAGTATTATGTGTTTTAAATCTTAAAAAAATTAAACTTTAGTCATAGATTTGTCATTATTAGAAATTAAATATTGACTGATGCAATCAATAAATAAAAAAAATAAAATAAAAATTATAGTTAAAAATAAGAAATTTAAGAAATTATCCATCTTTCAATTACAAAATTGTACTGAAAGTAGACTTTGGGGTAATTGGGTAAGTAAAAAAAGTATTTAAGCTCAAGTTTAAATAGGCTCAATCACCTTATTTTAATATCTAACAAAATGCTTTATAGGCTAGTTCTATGAAGATTAAATTTTTTGCAGATACCATTTGTGGCTGGTGTTATATTGGCCAATCTAGATTACTAAAAGCACTTAAAAATTTTAAAAATATTAATTTTGTTTTAGAACATGCTTCTTTTCAACTAAATCCTGATATGCCTAAAAAAGGGATGAAAAGAGAGGATTATCTGATACAAAAATTTGGAAGTATAGAAGCAGCTAAACCAATGTATGACAGGATGGTGCAAGAAGCAAAAAAAGAGAATATAAAATTTAATTTAGAAAAAATTGAATTAACTCCAAACACAAATCTTTCTCACATTTTAACTAAGCTGGCATTTTCAAAAAATATAGGCCATGAAGTTTTAAGCAAGATATTTGACGCCTATTTTTTTAAAGGTAAAGATATTGGGGATAGAGATCTTTTAGTTGCAATTGGTAAATCTAGTAATATTTACGAAAAAGAAATTTATGATGTTTTTTTATCAGAAAAAGAAATAAATGAAATTAACAAAAGCGACGTTGAAGCTAGAAGTATGGGAATTAATGGAGTACCATTTTTTGAAATTAATAATAAAACTTATATTTCTGGTGCACAAAGTAGCGCAAATTTAATTGAGGCAATTAGAGCTAACTTGTAATATTCAACAATATGAATTTGTTTTTAATCACTAACTTGTTAAGTTTAGTAAAATGACAATAAATAAAAAAAATCAAAAAGTAGCAGTTGTAATGGGTAGTAAGTCTGATTATTCTGTAATGAAAAAATGTGAGGAAATTTTAAAAGTATTAAAAATTAAGTTTGAAACAAAAATAGTCTCTGCACACAGAACTCCAGATAGAATGTTTGCATTTGCAAAAACAGCTGCTAAAAATAATTTTGCTGTCATTGTTGCCGGAGCAGGGGGTTCTGCTCATTTGCCCGGAATGATTGCATCAATGTCTACTTTGCCAGTGATTGGAGTCCCAGTAGAAACTAAAAAATTAAAAGGACTTGATAGTTTATTATCGATTGTGCAAATGCCAAAAGGAATTCCTGTTGGAACAGTTGCAATAGGAGAAAGTGGAGCTTTCAACGCCGGACTTTTAGCTGCATCAATTATTGCCTTATCTGATAATAAAATAAAAAAAAATCTAGAAAAATGGCGGAGAATTCAAACTGCTGCTATTAAAACAAAACCTAAATAAGAATGAATAACATAAATCCTGTCCTAGGAATTATCGGTGGGGGTCAACTAGGTAGTATGCTTGCAGTAGCTGCAAAAAAACTTAAGATTAAAACAGTTATTTTAAGTGACGATCTAAAAGCTCCAGCAAAAAATTTTTGTGATGAAATTATTATTACAGATTATAACAAGTTAAAAACAATTGATGAATTCATTCGTAAAGTTAATTTTGTGACTTTTGAGTTTGAAAATATTCCATTCAACATTCTTGAATATATTTCAAAATATAAACCAGTTTTTCCTAAACCACACATAAATCAAATTATTCAAAATCGTTTTAAAGAAAAAAATTTTGTTAATGACCAGGGCATCAAGACTACAGATTATGCATTAATTAAAAATAAGTCTGACTTATTAAATAATGAAAAATTATTTCCAGGGTTTCTAAAAACTTGTACATTAGGATACGACGGAAAAGGTCAATATGTTCTGAACAATAAAGATGATGTTGATGATCTTGATATAAATTATAAAAAAGAATACGTATTTGAGAGAAAAATAAGCCTCAAAAAAGAAATATCCGTAATTATTACAAGATTTTTAAATAATGATTTTTTAATTTATGAGCCTATCGAAAATTTTCATATCAACCAAATATTAAATAAATCGATGATACCCGCAGTTATTGATAAAAATACTTTTATTCAAGCACAACAACAAGCAAAACTTTTAGCAGAAAAATTAGACTATATTGGAACAATGTGTGTTGAGTATTTTATTGATGAAAATAATAATTTACTTTTAAATGAAATAGCGCCAAGAGTTCACAATTCAGGACATCTTACTATTAATGCCTATAATATAAGTCAGTTTGAAAATCATATTAGAGCCGTATGTAATCTTGATAGAATAGAATTAAAAAAAAATTATAACGCTGAAATGATTAATATTTTAGGTGAGGAAATTAAAAATTATAGAATTAAGTCTTACTCTAAAAATGAATTTTTTTTTGATTATTTAAAAACAGAAATAAAGGAGAAAAGAAAAATGGGGCATATAACAACTATTAAGCTCCAGAATTAATTAAAGATGGATCATTGTTTATGGGTTTGTTTACATCTTTACGTACTACATGAAACTTTAATTCTGGCGGTTTAATACTTCTTAAAGTATCCATACCTTCATTTTTTATATTCAAATAATTTAAAATTTGTTCTTGATTAATTATTAAGGGTTCTCTGTGATGAATGTTTTTAACTGTTTCATTAGCCTCTCTTGTTATTATGCAAAATTGATTATTTTGGTGAATGCCCGCCAAAAACATTAAACTACTATCAGTTTTAGTAAAATAATAAGGAGTTTTTTCTTTATTTTCCCTTTTCCATTCGTAATAACCATCCGCTATAACTAAACATCTTGAAGTCTGAATAAGTTTTTTAAAAGAAACTTTTTCCATTAAGGTTTCTAACCTTGCGTTAATTAAAGGCCTAAAATCTTTTTTATCTTTAGCCCATGACGGAACAAGACCCCAATCGCAATTTTCTAGTGCCCTCCCATTCGTATAAGATTTAATGATTGGAAGTTTTTGAGTAGGGTGTGCATTGTAATTATCTTTATCTTCAACCTTTATATTAGTTTTAACTAAATCTTTTGTTTTAGTTACAGGTTTGGTAATAACATATCTTCCACACATTCTATTTTTTTTTCTTTTCTTTTTTTAATCTTCTCTTTTCTTTAATAGAAAATTTTGATTTTTTCATTACACTCGAATCTTTAAAAGATTTACCACTATATCTTTTTGACATTTTTATTTGCCTCCTTAACTATTTTCAATATACCCTTTGTATTTCTTTTTTTTCTTTTACGCTTCAGATATTGAACAAAGGATCGTTTTTTTCGTCTTCGCATCTCTTAGCGTATCAAAAAAGTTGTAAAGCTTCCACAAAGGTATATAGATGCCTGATAAGAACAACATAAAAGCTTCATTCAAGCAAAGATTATGGAAAACTTTAATTCTTTAAATTTAGAAAAAACTTTAATGGACTCGATAGCTGTCATTAATTTTAAGACACCCACGCCGATTCAAGCACAAGCTATTCCAGTTGCACTTGAGGGAAAAGACATTCTAGGCACCGCTCAAACTGGCACAGGAAAAACAGCGGCTTTTGGTATTCCTTTAGTTAATTTTCTTTTAAAAACTCAAAAAGATACTGCTTTAGTAATGACACCAACGCGTGAGCTAGCAACTCAAGTTATGCAAACAATGACGAGTTTAATTGGTAGAGGTAATATTAGATCAGCCTTGTTAATCGGTGGAGACTCGATGCAAAAACAATTGAGACAAATGCAAAGAAACCCTAGGTTGATCGTAGGCACCCCGGGAAGAATTAATGATCATTTAAAAAGAAGAACTTTAAAATTACAAAAGACTTCATTTTTAGTTTTAGACGAGAGTGATCGGATGCTTGATATGGGATTTACTCCACAAATTAATCAAGTTTTAGAAACTGTGCCTGAAAAACATCAAACATTATTATTTTCAGCCACACTAGCAAATAATATTGTGCGACTAGCAGAAAGATATTTGAAAAATCCAGTACGAATTTCTGTTGGTTCAACTTCAACTCCAATAGACAAAATAAAACAAGAAATTCTTCATGTAAAAGATGGAGATAAATATAATCAATTAATTAAAGAAATATATAATCGACAAGGTGCAATTTTAATTTTTGTTAAAACAAGAAGAAATGCTGAAAAAATGGTTAAAAGATTAAAATATGACGATCATGATGCAGATGCTATTCATGGTAATTTAAGACAGAACAAAAGAGACAAAGTAATTAAAGCTTTCAGAAATGGTCATTTTAGAATTTTAGTAGGCACAGATGTAGCTAGTAGAGGTCTCGATATTCCTGCTATAAAACATGTAATTAACTTTGACTTACCTCAATTGCCAGAGGATTTTATCCATAGAATAGGCAGAACCGCAAGAGCTGGAGCAGAAGGATCTGC
>JADHRF010000029.1 GCA_016777565.1 Pelagibacteraceae bacterium | reverse complement strand
TCCAATAATATTGGCGCCGAAGGAGCAACACCCAGGAAACTCTCAGGCAAAAGGACCGTTAAAATAATAACTCTGGAAAGCAGGCGTAAGCCTCACCGAAGGAGCAAATCTCTCAGGTACCATAGACAGATTGGGTAAAGCGAAGAGTTATTATGGAAGCACAAAAAACAACTTTATATAATTATCACAAAAATCTTGGTGCAAAATTTGTATCCTTTGCCGGATATGAAATGCCGATTCAGTATTCAGAGGGAATTGTCAAAGAACATATCTCAACAAGAACATACGCGGGTTTTTTTGACGTTTCTCATATGGGGCAGTTTTATATTAGTGGAAAAAATATTGAGGAAGCATTAGAAAAAATTATACCTACTGATCTTCAAGGACTTAAAGAAAATCAATCAAAATATTCATTTTTACTTAATGACAAAGGCGGAGTTATTGATGACCTTATAATAACAAGAAGAGAAAAAGGTTTTTGCATTATATTAAATGCAGCCTGTAAAGAAAACGATATTAAACAAATTTCTAAAACATTAAATGATGACCACAAGTTTCATCTTTGCACACAAAGTTCATTAATTGCGCTACAAGGACCTAAATCAGCAGACGTTTTAGAAAGGTATATTAAAGGTGTTAGCAATTTAAAATTTATGCAAGGAGGGACATTTGATTTTGCAAATGAAAAAATTTATATTACTAGATCGGGATATACAGGTGAGGATGGTTTTGAAATTTCTGTATTAAATACACAAGCTGAACTTTTATTAAAAAAATTAATAGAGAGTAAAGTAAAACCTATTGGATTAGGCGCGCGGGATACATTAAGACTTGAAGCTGGATTGTGTTTGTATGGTCATGAACTTAATGAAGAAATAAATCCAATTGAAGCTAATTTAAAGTGGGCAATTGGGAAGAAAAGAAGAGAAGAAGGTGGATTTAATGGATGGGAAAAAATTAGAGAAAGTTTAGAAAAAGGTAGCCCTAAATTAAGAGTCGGTATTTTACCCGATGGAAAAATTATAGCTAGAGAAGGAACAAAAATATTTTCAGTTGAGGATAAAGAGATTGGATTTGTAACAAGTGGAACATTTGGACCAAGTGTAAATGCGCCAGTTGCAATGGGCTATGTAAGTTCTAGTTTCTCTGAAATTGGAACAAAGATTAAATTAGAAGTAAGAGGCAAAAAGCATGAAGCAAAAGTTGCTGTATTGCCTTTCTATAAAAAAAGTTATGCAAAATGAGGAGAAATCATGAGTGAGAAAAAATTTTCAAAAAAGCATGAATGGGTAGACGTAGAAGGAGATATTGCTACGATAGGTATTACAAAACATGCAACAGAGATGTTAGGCGATATTGTATTTGTTGAAGTGCCCGACAAAGGAAAAGCTGTAGAGCAAAATGGTCAAGCAGCTATAGTAGAGTCAACCAAAGCTGCAAGTGATGTATATTCTCCACTATCAGGAGAAGTTATAGAAAGCAATAAATCTATAGTAGATGATCCATCAAGTGTGAATTCAGATCCTGAGGGTGCAAGCTGGTTTTTTAAGATAAAGATAAAAAATAATTCTGAGTTGAATAATTTAATGAGTAAAATAGACTACGATAAATTTGTAGCAGAAAACCCTAATTAATGATTGACGATAATTCTAAAGAATTCATAGCTAGACATATTGGTCCCTCACAAGAGGACCAAGAAAAAATGCTCCAAGCAGTTGGTGCTAAATCATTAGATGATTTAATGAAGAGCACTGTTCCTGAAAAAATTCTTTTATCAGGAGAGCTTAATATCAGTGAACCAATATCTGAAAATGATGCTTTAAAAAAACTAAAGTCAATTTCTAAAAAGAATGAAATTTTTAGAAACTTTATCGGTATGGGCTATTATAACACCTTCACACCAAATGTTATATTAAGAAATATTTTAGAAAATCCAGGTTGGTACACATCGTATACACCTTATCAACCAGAAGTAGCTCAGGGTCGTTTAGAAATGCTTTTAAATTTTCAACAAGTGATAACTGATTTAACGGGTATGGATATAGCTAATGCTTCATTATTAGATGAGTCAACTGCAGCTGCAGAAGCTGTAGGCTTAAGCCAACGTATCGACAAAAACAACTCTTTACATGTTTTTGTTTCAAGTGATTGTAATCCACAAACCATAGATCTTATAAAAACTAGAACAGAACCTTTTGGATTAAAACTATTAATTGGTAATCAAAAAGATTTTCTCTCCAACATAAAAGATAAACTAGTATGTGGAGTTCTTCCATACCCTGGCACTTTAGGAGATATTATTGACCCTAGTGAAGCAATTAGCCAAATTCATAAAAAAGGAGGGAAAGCTATCGTCATCGCTGACTTACTATCTTTAACCAAATTAAAAACTCCTGCCGAATTAGGCGCGGACATTGCTGTCGGAAGTGCACAAAGGTTTGGAATACCAATGGGATACGGGGGACCGCATGCTGCTTTTTTTGCTACTAAAGAAGAATTTAAAAGGTCTATGCCAGGACGTATTATTGGTGTTTCTGTAGATCGTTATGGCAAAAAAGCTTATAGACTTTCTTTACAAACTCGTGAGCAACATATTAGAAGAGACAAAGCAACAAGTAACATATGTACCGCTCAAGCTTTACTTGCAATTATCTCTGCAGCATACGTGATATATCATGGCCCAAAAGGTATTTTAAAAATAGCAGAAAGAACCTCAAAACTTGCAAAACTTTTTTCTGAAGGAATTAAATCTGCTGGTTTTGAAATACTTAGTGATCAGTTTTTTGACACTGTAACTATAAAGACTAAAGACAAAACAAAAGAAATATATGAGAAAGCACTATCAAAAAAAATAAACTTAAGAAACGTGAACAATGAGATGATCTCAGTAGCTTTTGATGAAGCAAAAAAATTAGATGATGTGAATATGCTGTTAGAAATATTTGGATTAAGTAAAAAATATGATCAAAATATAAAAATAGAATTAAGTAATATTCCAAGTCAGTTAAAAAGAACTTCTAAGTATTTAACTCATCCAGTTTTCAACAAATACCAATCAGAGACAGAAATGCTAAGATACTTAAAAAAACTAGAGGACTGTGATATTGCGCTTAATCGATCGATGATAGCTCTTGGTTCTTGTACAATGAAATTAAATGCTACAGCTGAGCTTATTCCTATTACATGGAAAGAATTTTCATTACCCCATCCTTTTGTGCCGGTTGAACAAATGAAAGGTTATCAGGTTTTATTTAAAGATCTAATTAATGATTTAAAAGAAATTACAGGTTTTGACGCTGTGTCACTACAACCAAACTCAGGCGCACAAGGAGAGTACGCTGGCTTGATGACAATCAGAAAATATCATAAAAAAAACAATCAAGAAAATAGAAACGTATGCTTAATTCCAAATTCTGCTCATGGAACAAACCCGGCAAGTGCACAAATGTGTGGAATGAAAGTTGTTGTTGTTAATTGTGATGAAGATGGAAATGTTGACATTAAAGATTTAAGAGAAAAAGCGGCAAAGTATTCAAAAGATTTAGCGGCACTAATGGTAACCTATCCTTCTACACATGGAGTATTTGAAGAACAGATTATAGAAATCTGTGAAACAATACATAAAGAAGGTGGTCAAGTTTATATGGATGGGGCAAATCTTAACGCACTCGTTGGCGTAGCTAAACCTGGCAAATTTGGACCTGACGTATGTCACATCAATTTACATAAAACTTTTTGTATTCCACATGGAGGTGGTGGACCAGGGATGGGACCTATAGCTTGTGCTAAACATTTAAAAGATTTTTTACCTACTCATAATGTTATTACAGAATGTGGACCTATTAATGGAATGGGCTCTGTTTCAGCAGCACCGTGGGGTAGTTCAAGTATTTTACCTATTTCCTGGATGTATATAAAAATGATGGGAGCTGAAGGTCTTAAGAAAGCATCACAAGTTTCAATTTTAAACGCCAATTATATTGCTAAAAAATTATCTTCTGGTTTTAAAGTTTTATATACGGGGAAAAATGGAAATGTTGCGCATGAATGTATTATTGATATTAGACCAATTAAAGCTAAGTCAGGAATATCTGAGGAAGATTTAGCAAAAAGATTAATTGACTATGGATACCATGCTCCAACAATGTCCTGGCCAGTAGCAGGAACAATTATGATTGAGCCAACCGAAAGTGAAAATTTAGAAGAGATGAATAGGTTTTGTTCTACTCTACTTTCTATCAAAAAAGAAATAGATAAAGTTGAACAGGGTTTATCAGATAAAAATGACAATCTATTAAAGAACGCACCACACACTTTCTTAGAAGTTGCGGCTAATGAATGGACACATAAATATACTCGTGAGCAAGCTGCTTTTCCAAATGAATTTACAAGAAACAATAAATACTGGGCACCAGTAGGTAGAGTAGACAATGTCTATGGCGATCGAAATTTAGTCTGTTCTTGTCCGTCAATGGATGAGTATAAAGATGAAGCTGCATAGCAATAAATGAAAATAGCAGTGATTGGTTCAGGAATTTCAGGTTTATCTGCAGCATATTATTTATCAAAAAAACATAAAGTCGATTTGTTCGAAAAAGAAGATCATTTTGGTGGTCATGCTTACACTTATGATATTAAAGAAGATCAAAAAATAATTCCTGTTGATTTAGGATTTATAGTCTTTAACGAAAAAACATATCCAAACTTAATAAATTTTTTTAAAGAATTAAAAGTAGATTACGAAAAAAGCAATATGTCTTTAGCTGTATCTATTAAAGATTCTAAATTAGAATATGCAGGAAGGAATCTAAGATCTTTATTTTGTAATAAATCTAATTTCTTCAATATTAAATTTATAAAACTAATTTTTGATATTATTAAATTTTATAAATTAGCTCCCAATATACTTACAAAAGAAAATAAAAATTTAACTCTAGGTGATTATTTAGAAAAAAACCAAGTATCAAAAGACCTAATAAATTATCATATAATTCCTATGGTTGCAGCGATATGGTCTATGCCTTTCACAAAAGCTCAAGATATGCCACTTGATCTCTTTGTAAATTTTTTTACTAATCACGGTCTTTTTAAACTAAAAAATAGACCTCAGTGGTTTACCGTATCTGGAAGAAGCAGAAAATATGTTTCAAAAGTTTTACCTCATATTAGTGGGGAATACTTTAAAAATTATAAAATAAAAAAAATTAGCAGAAGTGAAAATAATATAAGGATATCGGTAGGTTCAAATGATGATTATATAGATTATGACCATGTCATTTTAGCTTGTCATGCGAATGAATCATTAGCTTTATTAGATGAACCAACAACAGAGGAAAAGTCTATTTTAAGTAAATTTTTATATGTTACTAATACAGCTTTTTTGCATACAGATGAACAGTTAATGCCAGTAAATAAATCAGCTTGGTCAAGTTGGAACTCTATTTCGAAAAAAGATCTTACAAATACTTGTGTTACTTACTGGCTCAATTTATTACAAAATTTAAATACTGATAAAAATTATTTTTTAACTTTGAACCCAATTCAAAATATTGAAGATAAGAATATTATAAAAAGAATTATTTTCACACATCCACATTTTAATTTAGAGAACACGAGATTACAAAAAAGCCTTAAACTTTTGCAAGGAGTTCGAAGGACTTGGTTTTGTGGGAGTTATTTTGGCTATGGTTTTCATGAAGATGGATTAAAATCATCTTTAGATATGTTTAATCAATTTAAAATATAGATGGAAACTTGCATATATAAGGGTAGCGTTTCTCACAGAAGGTTTAAGCCAGTAAAACATTATTTTTCATATAGAACTTTTTCAATTTTATTTGAACTAAATGAATTAGAAGGTTTACAAAAAAAAATTAGCTTATTTTCGTATAATAAATTTAATTTATTTAGCTTTTATAATAAAGATCATGGAGACAGAAGTGGGAACAATCTCTCTGATTGGGTAAAAGATAATTTAAAAAAAAATAATTTAAACTTTAATATTTCTAAAATAAAACTTTTGTGTTTTCCTAGAATATTTGGTTATGTTTTTAATCCACTTAGTATTTTTTATTGTTACGAAAATTCAAATTTAAAAGTAGTTTTATATGAAGTTAAAAATACATTTAATGATCAACACACATATATATTTCCAGTAGATCAAAACTCGAAAATTATCTCACAAAATTGCAATAAAAAATTTTATGTTTCACCTTTTATAGAAATGGAAACTGATTATAATTTTAGGTTAACAGAACCAGTTGAGCGACTAAAAGTTTACATCAAACAAACTGATAAAATTGGCAAAGTACTTATTGCATGCCAAACAGGAAAAAGACAAACTATGAGTACAAAGCAACTGTTAATAAACTTCTTACTTTACCCAATGATGACGCTTAAAATTATATTAGCTATACATTTTGAAGCACTAAGACTCTGGAAAAAAGGTGCTATATTTAAAAAAAGAGAAGTAAAGAAAAAAAATAGTATAACTTTAGAAAAATGAATATTAGTCCACAAAAATTATCTGAAAATTTTATTTTGAATAAATTAAAATTAATAAAAGAAGGTAGTTTAAATCTTACTAATTATAACGATAAAAAATTTATTTTTGGTAATCCAGAAGAAAAAGCTAAAGCTAGTATAAAAATTAATACCCCAAAATTCTACCTAAACATTTTAAAAGGTGGAAGTACCGGACTTGCAGAGTGTTATGTTAGAGATGAGTTTTCTACGCCAGATTTAACTTCATTAATTGAATTAACTGCAAAAAATATTGATCTAACCTACAGATTTTCTGGTGTTTTAAACGTTACATTTTTAAAAAATTTATTTAAAAATCTTTTTTATTCAAACACAAAATCTAAAAGCAAAGAATACATCTCAAAACATTATGATCTAGGCAATGAATTTTTTTCAATATGGCTTGACAAAACTTTGACTTATTCAAGCGCTATTTATGACAAGCCTAATGATGATTTAGCTAATGCGCAAGTAAACAAGTATAATAAACTTATTGATTTTATTAAGCCTAAATCAGGAGACAAAATATTAGAAATTGGTTGTGGCTGGGGAGGCTTTGCAGAACATTTAGCAAAAAATCATGATGTAAAATTGGATTGCATTACTATATCTAAAAAACAATTAGATTTTAGTAAAAAAAGAATTTTTGATGCAGGATTGAACGAAAAAGTAGATATTAAGTTTTTAGATTATAGAGACTTAAAAGGAAAATATGATTCAATAGCATCTATTGAAATGATCGAAGCCGTTGGAGAAAAATATTTAGATAGGTATTTTTCAACTATTAAAGAAAATCTAAAGCCAGGAGGCGTTGGAGCAATACAAGCGATAATTATCAAAGATGAACTATTTGATAGATATAGAAAAAATGAGGACTTTATTCAAAAATATATTTTTCCTGGTGGATTTTTACCATCTCCAAACTCAATAAAGGGACATTGCAAGCAGTCAGGACTGGATTTAACTGGTTACAATTCTTATGGCTCTCACTACTCAAATACACTTAAAGAATGGAGAAAAAATTTTAGTAGGTCTTGGAATGAAATATCAAAACAAGGGTTTGATCTATCTTTCAAAAAAATTTGGGATTTTTATTTTTCATACTGTGAAGCAGGCTTTAAGTCTAAAAATATTGATTTGATTCAATTCTCTTTATCTAATAAGTAATCAGCTATGAAAATTTTATTTGCTTTTTTACTAACGATTTTATTAACTAACTGCTCAGGAAACAAAATGAAACCAATTGATTTTAAAGATCAAAAACCAAGATTAATTATTGAAGATTATTTATCTGGCAACGTCAAAGCGTGGGGACTTTTACAAGATAGATCAGGCAAAGTAACTAGACAATTCTCGGCAGACTTAAATGGAAAATGGGACGGTAAACAATTAATTTTAGACGAAAAATTTAATTGGTCAGATGGCGAAGTTCAAACAAGACAATGGCAAATTACAAAAAAAGACGAACATAATTATGAAGGTACAGCAGGTGATGTTGTTGGAAAAGCAAAAGGTTATTCTTATGGCTCAGCATTTAAATTTGAATACGTATTGTTAGTTCCAGTTAAAGGAAAAGAAATAAAAATTACTTTTGATGATTGGATTTTCAAACAGGATGATCGAGTGGCAATTAATAGAGCAACAATGACAAAGTTTGGCTTTAAAGTTGCAGAACTTACGGTAATGTTTGTTAAAGATTAGAAAATTTTAATAAAAACTTTTACTCATTATTGACACTATTTTTGTAGTTTTTTTCTTGAAAAGTTGATTAAATTAATTCTATTAAAATGAAAAAAATAAAAATTTTACCAAAAGTAAATATAAAAAAATTAGCCAATAAAGCATCAAAGACTTTAGCTAAAGTTTATAAAAAGATTGAAACTAAACCTAGAAAATTAAAAAAAATAAAAAAACAAATCAAAACGAAATCTCAAATTAAATTTTTTCAAAAATTAAGAGAGGAAAAAGAAAAACAAAAAAATAAAGAAAAACTTATTAAACTTCAGGCAATAAAAGAAAGGAATTTAGAAAAAAAAAGAATTAAGGATGAAGAATTGAAATTAAGAAATAAAGAGCTAAGACTTAAAGAAGATGAATTGAAATTAAAATTAGCTGAACAAAAACTTAAAGAACAAGCTGAACAAAGATTGCAGGATCAAGAACAAAGAAGGAAAGATGAAGAAAGAAGATTGAGGAAAGAAGCTCAAAGAATAAGAGATGAGGAAAAAAGAGCAAGAGAAGCTGCAGAGCAGCGATTGAGAGATGAACAACAAAGAATACGTGATGAACATCAAAGAAGAAGAGATGAAGAGCAAAGAAAAAGAGACGAGGATGAAAAAAGAAAATTAGAGGCTGAACAAAGAATTCAAGATGAACAAAGAAGATTAAAAGATGAGGCAGAAAGAAAAGAACTTGAAGCAGAAAAGAAAATTGAAGATGAGCAAAAAAGATTAAGAGTAGAGGACGAAAGAAAAAAAAGTGAGGCAGAAGAATTACGCCTTAGAGAGTGGGAGAAAAAATTTGATGAAGATCGTAAAAAAAAAGAAGAAGAAGAGTTTTTGAAAGAAGAAGAACTTAAACAAAAAGAGGAGGAAAGAAGGCAAAGACTGCTTTCTGAAGAAAAAAATCCCAATAAAATTAATTAAATTAATTTAATTAACAATTGAAAATAAAAAGTCGCAACTTTCTTGGCTTTATAATATAAAATTAAAATATGTTTGGAAAATTAAGAAATTGGATGATTGAAAGTGCAAATATAATGTTTGATGACTCTAAATCAGATATTAGATCTTTACCTAAGTCAGTAAGATTACAGATACTAATCGTTTTATCATTTGTCTGGTCGACAGTTTTCAGTTTATATGTTTTTAGCTTAACTACTTTTATTTGGGGATGGGCAGGTGTTGTAATGGGTCACATAGGTTTAATTATAGCCACGTACATAACTTTTAAATTTTTTCATAAAGCAAAAAAAGACAACAAAAGTGTATTTGAAACCGGAAACTATAACCCAGCTAAAATATTTATATTCTTCTTTTTAATTTTCTTTATTTTTATTTTTACTAAAGGTATTGACGTATTAACAAGGACTCAGTCGTACCCCGTTCAATATGACGGACCAGATAAAACCACTCTTCAAAGAATTAAAGATTTCGTTAAATAATTTTTAATGGCAAAAAATATATTTGTTGCGTTTGGACATCATAATACAAAAAATTCTTTTAACGCATCAGTAAGAGACACATTTATAGATGAAGCAAAAAAATATGGCCATAATATTGACTTAATAAATTTACACGAAGAAAAGCAATTAGATTTTTTTGACGGAAAGCCACCCAATGATCAAGTTCTTGATTATAGAAAAAGGCTAGAAAAGTCTGATGTGATGTTTTTAATTTCACCTTGTTACAATCTTAGAGCAAGCGCAATATTGGAAAACTGGATTGACCTTGTGCTTGCGCCAAAATGGTTTTTTGCTTTTAAAAAAGTATATGGAAATTGGGGTTATCCTGTTGCTGGAGTAATGAAAAATAAATTAGCTATAATGTCTATGTCATATGGAGGAAATATTTTTTCTATTCAAACTTGGTTTCAGAACATGCCTTTTAGAAGAATTAAAGCTGGAGTTCTTAAACTTGGTGGTATGAAAATAAAGTATATAAGATTCTACGAAGTTCTTCCTAGCATGACTGAGAAGAAGTTTGAAAAAGAAATGGAAAAAGTAAGAAGATTAGTTAGAGATTTGTAAGTATTTATCTTTTAACACTTTTATCGATTAAAAATAAATAAATTCTATAAGGCAGTATCCTTAGGAATTTCAATAACACTGTTAGTGCTTTTGGAAAGTGAATTTCAAAAGCCTTACCTTTGGTAAGTCCATTGTACATTTTTTCTGCTGCAAACTCTGGTGATTTGATAAACGGCATTGGAAATTCATTTTTATCGGTTAGGGGTGTTTTTATAAAACCTGGAGAGACAAGTGAAATTCTAACATTATGTTTTTTGAAGTCGAAGTATAAACTTTCAGTCAAATTAGTTAAGGCTGCTTTAGATGGTCCATATCCACTTGAATTGGGTAAACCTCTATAAGCCGCAATAGAAGAAACAATTGAAATATGACCATCTTTTTTATCTTTGAAATATTTTTCTACAGACTTAATGCAATATAACACTCCAAAAAAGTTAGTTTCCATTACAAACTTATTTTGTTTGATATTTATCTCTTGTTCCAATTTTGGATCATAAGTTCCACTTGAAAAAACACACAGGTCAAGATCACCAAAATCATTTATAATTTTTAAAAAGACATTATTTATTTGTTCTTGGTTAGTTACATCTAGAGGATATGAGGATATATTTTCACTTTTAGACATCTCATCCAAAATTTCTTTCCTTCTTGCCGAAATAGCTACTTTCCAACCCTCTAAGGCAAACTTTTCCGCAAGAGCTTTACCTATTCCACTACTTGCTCCGGTAATCCATATTTTTTTCTGATTTTCAGACATAAATTAGTTATATCTTAATTTATGTCTAAGAATAAATATTTATCTCTATTCTTTATACTTTTAATTACCTCTCTAGCATCAGCCATAGGGGGGGTTACTACTGCTTCTTTCAAAGAACCTTGGTACTCTGAGATTATTCTACCAAGTTTTAATCCACCAAGCTGGGTATTTGCTCCTGTTTGGACAACATTGTACATCATGATGTCAGTCGCAATTTGGAAGATTTGGATTAATTCTTTCGACACGAGAATATTAAAACTTTATTTTATTCATTTATTTTTTAATGGAGCCTGGAGCATTATTTTTTTTGGCTTTCATCAGATTGGCTTAGCTCTGATTAATCTAATAATAATTTTAAGCTTTATTATTTTACTTATGAAAAACTATTTAAGTAGAGATAAAGTTAGTTTTTATTTAATGATACCTTACTTTTTATGGTCAAGTTATGCTTTATTGCTTAATAGCTCAATTTTTTATTTAAACTAAACATGCATTTTTTGATAATTACATATTTAACTTTATTCAATTAGGTTGTATAAAATCAGAATTAAAAAACTCTTATACTTTATTAAAATAAAAAAATGATCTCATTATTCTTTAACAGGATTTATCGATCAATTAAAATTGATCCAGATGTTTACGACGAAGTTCAAAAAGATAAAAATGCTACATTATCTGCTGCTATTGTTGTTGTGATTTCTAGTTTAGCTGCAGGTATCGCTGCTAAACAATTAGGTGCGAGCAGTTTTATTTTTGCTCCAATTTTATCTTTATTGAGTTGGTTTGTTTGGGCTTACATTGTCTATTTTGTCGGAGTTAAATTATTTCCAGATCCAAAAACTAAAACTACTCATGGCGCTCTTCTAAGAGCTATCGGATTTTCAAGTGCACCAGGAATTATAAGAGCGTTTAGCTTTACTCCTGAATTAATGACAGTTACATTTATTGGTTCTGCCCTTTGGATGTTGGCTTGTATGGTTGTGGCAGTTAAGCAAACTTTAAACTTCAAAAGTTTGTGGAAAGCACTAGGTGTTGTGATAATGTCATGGTTTGTACAAGCTTTTGCACTTATAAGTATTCTAGCCTTAACCAGAAATTTTTAAATAGGAAATATTGTTTTAGAGGTTTTACAGCTATTACAGACTTTATAACCAAACATAATCAAATTAGACTTTACGTTTTCATCTTCTTCTTTACATTCTTCACAAACATTATCCATTTCAATGTAATTTAAAACTTTATTTGAATTTTCTTCGAGATATTTTGATTGATAACAGTCTGAGCAAAGAAATTTTACATCATTAAAATTACTAACCTGGGTAAGCATTGTGTCACTTTCACCACATTCGTCACAACTAGGAAGTTTTTTCATAAATAATTATGTATTAATATATAAAACATTATCCTTAATTAAATCAAAACTATATAACTAATCAATGAAAAGAATTGTATTTAGTATTGTTTTTTTAATTAACCTAAGTTATTTCACTAATATTGCTGCTGCAAGAGGTGAGCTAAATATAACAACGGAAAAAAGTAATTCAGGTTATCAAAAAGCGTATTTTGCTGGTGGTTGTTTTTGGTGCATGGAAGAATCATTCGACAAAGTAAAAGGAGTAATCAAATCAATTTCTGGTTATTCTGGAGGGCGTACAAAAAATCCTACATATAGACAGGTCATTTATGAAAAAACAGGTCATGTAGAGGCAATTGAAGTAATTTTCGATCCAAAGTTAACAAGTTATGAAAAATTACTTAATGTTTTTTGGAAAAATATAGATCCATTTGATGCTGCTGGTCAATTTTGTGATAAAGGTGAAAGCTATCGATCAGTTGCTTTTTATAAAAATAATGCACAGAAAAATTATATAGAAAAAACTATAAAAGATATTGAGAGTAAATTTGAAAACAAACAAGTTGTAACTTTAATTTGGAAATTTAAAAAATTTTATCCTGCAGAGGATTATCACCAAGATTACTATCAAAATAATTTTTTAAGATACTTGGCTTACAAATCAGGGTGTCAAAGAGAGGAAAGTCTAAATAAAATATGGAATTAAATAAATATATTATTGTTATTATCTTCCTAAATCTTACAAATTTTTTATATGCAGACATTATTCAGCCTGCAAAAAATTTAACAGCATATGATGTAGTAAAAATTCAATTAACTGCTTTGAAGAATAATAATAAATTAAGCAAAAATGACGGTATTAAACAAACATGGATATTTGCTCATCCAGAAAATAAAAAATATACAGGGCCTTATGAGAGATTTGAAAAAATGATTTTAGGCGATCAATACAAAATCTTGCTTAATCATACATCCCATAAAATTAGTTTAATTAGTAACACCGAAGATAATTACACTTACAAAATTGAACTTATAACAAAAAATAAAAAAGTATATTTTTACGATTGGCAACTGGAAAAAAGTACAACCACAAAATGTGAAAGCTGTTGGTTTACTACGATGGTTTCACCACCATTAAACATAGGAGATGCCATCTAATGAAAAGACCACCTTATGTTTATAGATTAATTATAATTGCTCTCATCCTTACAGTTATTCCCATAACGGCAACTCATTATGGTTCAGTTTATATGGGTAAAGAAAATGGAATTTTACTAGGGTTCTGCGTGGGAATACCGTGTGTAACTTTTGCCTGCTGGAAATTGTTTATGGATGGTTGGAGAGATGAGGATGAAGAATGAACTTTATTACATCAAGAAAAGAAGCTCTAGATATTTTAGAAAATTATATTGAAAAAGATATTTCAATCTATTCAGCTCAACGAAATTTCGATTTCGGACCTCAAAATAGAAAAAATATTTCCTGTTTATCACCATATATAACTCACAGATTAATATCTGAATATGAAGTGGCAAAAAAAGTATTAAGTAAACATCCATATCAGAAAGTAGAAAAATTTATTCAAGAAATTTTTTGGCGGGTGTATTGGAAAGGGTGGTTAGAGTTAAGACCTAAGGTTTGGACAGATTTTGTGGAAGATTTAAAAAATATTGAGAACTCAACAGAATATGAAAAAGCAATAAATGGTGAGACAAATATAGATTGTTTTAATGACTGGATTAAAGAACTTAAAGAAAATAATTATTTACATAATCATACAAGGATGTGGTTTGCGAGTATTTGGATATTTACATTAAAGCTGCCCTGGCAAAAAGGAGCAGAATTTTTTTTAAGAGAATTATATGATGGTGACGCAGCTTCAAACACTTTAAGCTGGAGATGG
>JADHRF010000002.1 GCA_016777565.1 Pelagibacteraceae bacterium | reverse complement strand
CTGAAGATAGAGATGGTAGAGACTGATAAAAGTCCATAGTTGCAGCTTCCGGCGGTGCGTAAGCTCTTAACCATTCATCCCATTTTCTAATTGCGTAAACAGCAGCAGGTGCGTTAGTAGCTCCACCTCTTGTTACAGAAGCTCCAACAGGGTTACAAGAACCTTTTTCCATTCTTATTCCCCATTCATCTACGGGTATTCCATTAGGTAATCCTACACTACCACCGCCAGCCATTGATACCCAAGCGTCAGTCATTCTCCAACCTAAGTCGGGAGCTCTTTTACCGTAATCCATATGACCGTATATTCTAACACCATCGATATTCTTTACATCGTTTGAAAAGAAATTAGCGATATCTTCATAAGCAGACCAGTTAACTGGTACACCTAAGTCATATCCGTGTTTAGCTTTAAATGCTTTTTGAATTTCAGGTCTATCAAACCAATCTTTTCTAAACCAATAAAGGTTAGCAAATTGTTGGTCTGGTAATTGATAAAGATTTCCATCAGGACCTGTTGTAAATTGTAGTCCGATAAAGTCTTTTAGATCTAAAGTTGGCAAAGTAACATCTTTACCTTCACCTTTCATCCAGTCAGTTAAGTTAACAGCTTGTTGCATACGCGCGTGCGTACCAATCAAATCTGAGTCGTTAACATATGCATCGTAAATGCTAACGTTAGTTTGCATTTGTGTTTGCACAGCCATAACCACGTCACCTTCACCGATTATTTGATGTGTTACTTTAATACCAGTTACATCCTCAAAAGCCTTTGTAAGTACTTTAGACTCATAAACGTGAGTTGGGATTCCTTCAGAAACTACTTTAATAGACATTCCTTTGAATGGCTTTGCAGCATCTTTGAACCATTTTAGTTCTTTAATTCTTTCTTTTTCAGAAATAGTTGAAAGACTAAATTCACCTTTAGCTAAGTCAGTAATTGCATCAGCATAAGCAGATGAAATTACTATTGAGTAAGTAACGGCAACAGCAAGAATTGTTTTTAATTTATTAAACATTTTTTTCCTTTGTTGAAGTTAATTATTGATTTACTTGTCTTTATTATGAAGATTAAAACCCAAAATTGTATTGCTGTAAAGCCTCTTTAGACTTAATTATTCGGGTAAAATTTTAATATATACAATCTTAGATTGTTTTTGTTAGTGTTTTTTTAATTGAAGCAGACCAACCTTTAACTAAATTATTTCTCTCTTTAGAATTAATTTTAGGAGTAAAATTTTTATCTAATTGCCAGTTTTTAGAAATATCTTTTAAAGATTTATAGACACCAATTTGTAAACCAGCCATGAACGCAGCACCTAAAGCTGTTGTCTCTTGAACCTTTGGTCTTAAAACTTTGATGTTTATTATGTCAGATAAAAATTGTGAAAACCAATTATTCATAACCATTCCCCCATCTACTTTAACAAGTTTGGGTCTTAACCCGTCATGTTTCATAGCTTCAAATAAATCATATGTTTGATAAGCAACAGACTCTATTGTTGCTCTAATAATTTCTTTAGGTCCAGTATCACGTGTTAGACCGGTTAAAACACCTCTAGCATTAGCATCCCAATAAGGAGCTCCAAGACCAGTAAAAGCAGGAACTAAATAAATACCTTTATTATCTTTTAAAGATTTAACAATTTGTTCTGTTTGAGATGCTTTACTAAAAAATTTTAATTTATCTCTTAACCATTGAACACCGGCTCCAGCTATAAATATTGATCCTTCCATGGCATATGTAGTTTTGCCTTTGATTCGATAAGCTATTGTAGTTAGAAGTCTATTTTTTGAATAAATAATCTTATTTCCAGTATTAAGTAAAACAAAAGCCCCAGTACCATAAGTGCTTTTTAGAGAACCTGGTTCAAAACAGCATTGTCCTATTGTTGCTGATTGCTGATCACCCACTACACCTGTTATAGAAATAGGTTTTCCTGTAATTGATGAGTCTGTATAGCCAAAATCATCTGCGCAATTTTTTACTATCGGTAAAATACTTTTATCAATTTTTAAGAGTTTTAAAATTGTGTCATCCCATTTATTTGAGACAATATTATAAATCATAGTTCTGCTTGCATTAGTTGCATCGGTCGCATGAACTTTACCTCTTGTAAGTCTCCATATTAAAAAGCTATCAATTGTTCCAAAAAGCAATTGTTTTTTATTCATTAATTTTTTTGCTAAAGGGACATTGTCCAACACCCATTTAATCTTAATACCAGAAAAATATGAGTCTATTAGTAGTCCAGTTCGATTAAAAATAAGAGTTTCATTGTTTTGTTTTCTCAATTTTTTGCAAAATTCTTCTTGTCTACGATCTTGCCAAACTATTGCATTATAAACTGCCTTACCTGTTTTTTTGTCCCATAAAACTGTTGTCTCTCTTTGATTTGTAATTCCTATTGTTAAAACTTTACCTTTTAATTTTTTGCTCTTACTAATCACGTCTTTTAATGTTTTTTTAGTAGTACTCCAGATTTCTTCTGGGTTGTGCTCTACCCAACCACTTTTCGGAAAATATTGTGTAAATTCCTTTTGTGATGAATAAACAGGTTTTCCTTTTAAATCGAAAAGAATTGCTCTGCTTGATGTTGTTCCTTGATCTATCGAGATGATAAACTTTTTCATTGTAAATTAAAATATTGCCAGTCCAATTCTAATTTTTTATCTTGTATTATTGCGTGAATCATACCAAGCATTAAAGGTAATTTTTTTTTATCAAAGTCTTCATTCACTTTTTTTCCTATTTCAATAGCTAAATCTGCTCCTTCTACCGTAACTTTTGACATTTTATTTTTTTTAGCCTCAGAAAATGTCATGCCTTGACCAATATATGATCCCATTAAACTATTTCTTCCACCGCCAGAGCTAACATAGAGATCCCCTAGTCCAGCTAAACCTTTAACTGTTTCTTTTTTTCCCTTTAAATGTTCTACAAATATTTCCATTTCTTGAATAGATTGTTTAACTAATGCTGAAGCAGTGTTTAAATAATTTTTTTCTCTGATATCTTCGCTAATATTGTTGCTACAAAGTCCTTTTGCAGTACCTACAGCCATGGAAAATATATTTTTTATTGCTGCAGATACTTCGACTCCATTTAAGTCATCACAATAAGATGTATGGTAATAGTTTGTATTTAATAATTTTGAAATTTTTTTTGCAACTTCAATATCTTTATTAGCTATTACAACGCTACTATGAACTCTATTTGCAAGGCCAGTCGCAAGGCATGGGCCACCAACTGCAGAAATGTTAACTTCTTTTACTCCTTTGTTGAAAAGCAGACGCTTTAATTTATCAACTAATAATTCATAATTATTTTTGTAAATACTTAAACCTTTAGTTAGCATCAGCAAGTTTGGAATTTTTTTATTTTTATAAACACGGTAAAGTTGATCGGCTACCCATTCAATCCCTTTTGAACTAATTCCAAGTACGATAAGATCTACATTGACGTTTAATATTGAGTCAAATTTTTCAAATTTAATAAGATTTATCCCTTCTGGTATTTTAATGTCGAGACCGGGATGCAGTCTTTTATTCTTTAAAACTGAGTCTATGAAATCATTTTCTAAATGAGTTCCTATAATATTTATGTCATGATTATTATCAAAACAAGGAAAAGTAAAAGCCGTTCCCATTGCTCCTGCTCCAATTACTACTATTTTAGACATATAAATTAATTCCTACTGAAAACTTTTCTGATTATTAAAAGAATTGATAATAACTCAATTTTTCCCAGAACCATAAATAAAATTATAGCTACTTTAGATGATGTTAATAAACTTAAAAAATCGATTTCATCTAAACCATAAAGACTTGAATTAACTGTGTTTGTAATAGTCAAGATAGCAAGCTTAAAAGAATTTTCAAAATCAAGATTTCCCGCACTAAGAATGCTAGATAAAACAAATATACTTACAAAGAAACAAATAAAAATTAAAAAGGAAGAATTTAAATTTGTACTATTAATTTTAAATTCAGTATTCATTATTCTATGATCAATTATGGTATTTGGTGTTACAAGTTTAAATAATTCTAAAATTGTCGACTTACATAGAATATATATTCGAATTAACTTAATTCCTGCTGAATTTGATATCAAAGATCCTCCTATAATAGTTAAAAATAAAAAAAATAGATAGAAATTTTTTGGAGGATCATAAGAAGATATACCAGAATTACTTATGCTGCTGACAACGTTTAAAAAAATTTCTAAGAATGAGATTTGCCCAATCGAAAAAAAAAGTATTAAACTGGAAATTAAAATTCCTCCTATTATCATAAAGTCTTCATAATGTTTTTTTATCTTATTAAAGTTAGTAAAAAGACTGTAAATTAGATAAATATTTAAAGCAGAAAAAGTTAACCCAAGAATTAATATAATTTCTTGTGAAGTATTTTTTACAATATCTGAAAGTGAATTAGTTGGTAAAAAAGCTCCCGCTGAACTAACCGTCATAGCTAAGTTTAAACTGTTAAAAAGCCTAATTCCTGAAAAGCTAAATAAAATAAAAATTATTCCTGTAAAAAAAGAATAAAGAAAAAAAACCTTAAGAATAATCTTTTTTGTATCTTTGAAAAGATTGGTGGCTTTATCCGGATTATAAACAAGATGGGTTAACTTATATTCATTTTTAAAATTTGAAAAAATAAGAATTAAAAAAGTTAAAAAAAATAAACCTCCAAGCCAATGAGATGTTGACCTCCAAATCAGTAAAGTTGGATCTAAGAATTTAACATTTGTAAAAATAGTAAAACCTGTTGTCGTTAATCCTGACACTGCTTCGAATAAAGAATCGATAAAAGATATTTGATAATAACTAAAGTAATAAGGGATCGAGATTAATAATGAGATAAAAAAATAGACTATTAATATTAAAGATAATTGTTCGTGAAACTTAATATTTTTATCTGCATTTTTACTAATAAAATAGAAAGCAAAAGAAAAAAATAATGAAATAAATAATGTTAATAAATATGAGTCAATATTTAAATAATGATCAAAATAGGAAGAATAAAGAATATTAATAAATGATAAAATAGATATGGGCCAACAAGACAAACCAAGAAAATAAGATATGCCTTTAAAATTCATTTCTAAATTGAACTTATTCTAAATATATTTTCAACTTCTTTTAAAAGTTCTCTCTTTGCAAGGAAAACTACTAGGTCATCTTTTTCAAAAACAAAATCTGACCTTGGAA
This sequence comes from Pelagibacteraceae bacterium, assembly GCA_016777565.1. Taxonomy (GTDB): domain Bacteria; phylum Pseudomonadota; class Alphaproteobacteria; order Pelagibacterales; family Pelagibacteraceae; genus Pelagilacustribacter. The sequence continues at coordinate 57,830 of JADHRF010000002.1, read as the reverse complement.
TAATTACTTTTCCATTTCTTAATACTGAACCTATTCTAATATGCTCTGGTATATTTGAGTCTTTTAATGATTTATTTAAAAGTTCTGATTTTTCTAAGATTTCAGCTTCGATGAATTCATATTCGCCGTCCAACACTGAGTAAACAGTTTCAATTGTTCCCTTGTGTACATGTTCCATTATTCTAGAAACGGTTGTCATTCTTGGGTCAACGAGATCATCAATATTTAAAGATTTTTGTAATAAGCTATAATTAGATTTATTTACTATTGCGATTGTTCTTTTTGCGGGACTATATTTTTCAGCTAAAACACAAACCATAATATTGTCTTCATCATCATTTGTAAGAGCTAAAATTGTTTCCATTTCTTCAATGTTAGTTTCTTTTAAAATTTCTTCATCAAGAGCATCTCCGCATATAACTATTGATGAACTAAGTTCTGCTGCAATTAATTCTGCCCTATCTTTATTTTTTTCAATTATTTTTACACGCGCACCTTCGAAATTTTTTTCTAAAAATTTAGCTAAATTTAAACCTATGTTTCCGCCGCCAACTATGAGTATTTTTTTTGCTGTTTTTTCTTCATGGCCAAAAGCTTTCAAGATTTGAGTTATTTGATCGGCGCTAACAACTACATAAGCTTTATCACCTTCTAAAATCTGATCAGTTTTTTTAAGAAAAATAAATTTACCTTCTCTTACTGTCCCAACAATATTTGCTTTAAAGTCTGGAAATTTTTCAGTTAAATTTTTTAATGATAAATTAATTATTGGGCAATTTTTTTCTACAGCAATCTCTAAAACTTTAATTTTGCCGTTAGCAAAAGGAACATTATCTAAAGTTCCTGGCGCTTCCAATTTTCTAAAAAGAGATTTTGCCACTTCAACTTCTGGGGATATAATTACATCGATAGGTAAATTAGATTTATTATAAAGTTTACTCCATTTACCTTCTAAAAATTCTTGAGATCTGATTCTTGCAATCTTTTTATTAATATTGAATAAGCTATGTGCTAATTGGCAGATAATCATATTAGTTTCGTCATTCCTAGTTACAGCTATAATCATGTCAGTATTAGCAGCACCGGCATTTTCAAGAACAGAGGGGAAAGTTGCTCTTCCTACGATTCCTTTCACATCCTGTGTTTCATTTATTTTTTTTATATCATCTGATGATTGATCAATAACGGTTACTGAATGTCCTTGGGCAGATAATTGTTTGCTTATTGAAAAGCCGACTTTGCCAGCTCCGCATATAATTATATTCATTTTTAATTGAGACCTTTTATACCCAAAGATTTTAATTTTCTATGAAGTGCTGATCTTTCCATGCCAATAAAATCAGCAGTTTTTGATATATTTCCATTATTTTTTTTTAACTGGTTAACTAGGTAATTAGTTTCAAATTTTTCTCGTGCTTCTTTAAGAGGATACGCCATAGAATTAGATAAAATATCGCTGCTGTTTAAAGATGTAGGGCTTTCTTTTAAAATGTCGGTTAATAGTTTTTTTGTATCTTTTTTATCTTCGTGAATAGAAAGTATTGTTATTCTTTCAATTAAATTTCTAAGCTCTCTTATATTACCAGGCCAGTCATAACTATACAATAAATCATTATTTTCATCTATTTCTGCTTCTTTTACTCCGTTAATTTCTGAAATCTTTTTTTTAAAATATCTGATTAATAAAGGAATATCTTCTGTTCTAGATTGTAATGGTGGTAAGTGTATTGGAACAACGTTTAATCTGTGAAAAAGATCCTCTCTAAATTTATTTTCTTGTATTAAAGTTTTTAAATTTTTTGAACTCGATGAAATTATACGAATATTAACATAAACATCTTTTATACCATTTATTCTTTTAAATTTTTGATCAATTAATGTTCTAAGAATATTTGATTGAATATCAAAAGGAATTTCAGAAACTTCATCTAAAAGTAATGTTCCATTGTTTGCTCTTTCCAAAACACCATAATCAATATTTCCATTAGGATATTCCTCACCAAAAAGTTGTTTTTCGTAATTTTTTTCTTTTAACAAAGCTGTATTAAAAACAACAAACGGTTTTTCAGATCTTGATGATTTTTTGTGTATTTTTCTGGCTACCAATTCTTTTCCTGTTCCAGTTTGACCTGAAATTAAGATTCGACTTTCGGTCGTTGAAAGTTTTTCAATAGTTTTTTTAATTTTTAAAATTTCAATATTTTCACCAATTAAATCAAACGAGTGAAATAGTTTATTTTCTACTTTTTCTTTTTCTTTTTTTACAGAACTAATTTCTAAAGCTCGTTTAACATAATTTAATAGTTTTTCAGAAGAAAAAGGTTTCTCAACAAATTCATAAGCTCCTATTCTAATTGCTTCTACTGCTACTTGAACATTAGCATGTCCAGAAATCATAATCACAGGTAAAGATTTGTCCTTACTCATTAATAATTTTAACAAATCGATACCGTCTTTAGGACCTTTATCTAATTTAATATCAATAATTGCTAAATTAGGTAATTTGGAATCTACCTCTTTAACTGCTTGCTCGTAGTTTGCAGCTGATCTTAGAATATATCCGTTTTCTTCTAAAATATTACAAATTAGAAAACGTATATCAGCATTATCGTCTATAACTAGTATTTCAGTTTTCATTTATTTAATTTTAGGAAGGGTAATGTCAATTTTTACGCCAGGATTAGCATTTGTTACGGTCATTTCACCTTCGTGTTCAGTTATTATTTTACTTACAATAGGTAAACCGAGACCTGTTCCATCTTTTTTAGTTGTGAAATATGGTGTCATTATTTTAGATGTATCTTTAATACCTACTCCATTATCTAGTAATGATACGTTTATATAATCTTTATTTTCAACAATTTCTATATTGATTTTACCCACAAAAAGCTTGTTTTTTGCTTTTTTCTCATTAATCGAGTCTTCTGAATTTTTGATAAGATTTATTAACACTCTATACAGCTGATCTTCATCAGCTTTAATAATTTTTTTTTTTATATTCGAATTCAAAATAATTTCATTTTTAGAGGACATTTTGTAAAAATTTACGGCCCTCTCTACTACGGAGTTAATATCAATTTTTTTAAAAATTGGGTTAGGCATTCTAGCAAAACTTGAAAACTCGTTAACTAAATTTTCTATATCTTTAATTTGTCTATTTATTGTAGATAAATAACTTTCAAATTCATCCTGTCCACTAGAAATTTTATTTTGAAATTTTTCTTTTAATCTGTCTATAGATAATTGGATTGGCGTTAACGGATTTTTTATTTCGTGCGCAAGTTTTCTAGCTACATTTTCCCATGCCGAATAACGTTCTGCTGTTAAAAGTTTGTCTTGTTGTTTTTTTAATCTTTGTATCATTAGATTAAAATTTTTATTTAACATCATAAACTCTTCGTCTGTCTCTGACTCTGGCACTTTGCTATCTAAAATTCCTTTGCTAATATTATTTGATGCAGTAATTAAATTAATTATTGGTTTGGTAAGTCTGTCAGCAAATGCGATGGCGACAATTATTGATATAAACAATAATAAAGCAACAACTAAAATATAGATAATAGCAAAAGTTATTTTTATACCCAATTGTTTGTTTTCAATACTGTAATAAAAATTTACGGCTTGTTCTGTTTCATTTAAATATTGAATAATATCTTGATCAACATTTCTTGATATAAATAAATAAGTATCAATTAAATTATTTAATTTAATCATAGCTGAAGTTTTATTTTCAGAATTGTTAGAAATTAATACAGGGAAACCCTCTAGTGCTCTATTAAACTCATTCTCAGAAGGTTGCACGATACCCTTTTTGGTGTCAGTGTCTGAAAATATAATATTTGAAGAACTGTCGATTAAAAAAATATCATCCACTCTTCTTAATAACTTTTCTGACTTTGCCACATTTTTAAATCTATTTGGAGATGAATAAAATAAAGATGAAGCTCGATTTAATCCAACGCTCATTAAAAAAACATCTGATAGTAATGTTTTTTTATTTTGTTCGCTATAATTTTTAGCCACATCGTATGAACTGTTTACTGCTTGTGTAATTTGTTTATTAAAAAAATTTTGCAGCCCGTAATTGAAAATAAATAAAGAAAATATAGCAATAAGAAAAGATGGTATAAATGTAAATAAAGTAAATAAAGATATGTAACGAACACTAGTTTGAGATCCAACTTTTTTTTTCTTTGTTAACAAGTATAAATTTGAACTTTTTTTGAATACTATAATTAAAAATATTGATAACAAAATTACGTCAAAAACTAATAAAAGTTGTAAATTTACATTAGAAAAAGACAGCAATTTTGGGTTAATAAAAGATAAAAAGGTTAGAATACATAATCCAATACTAATTATAGAAAGTAAAAGTACTGTTCTAAAACCTTTTAATTTATTAAACATATATAAATACCAATAATTTATATAAACATAATATAATTTAACTCAATGAGATTTTCTTTTATTTTACTAGCCGGTGGGAATAGCCATAGATTTAAATCTAAATTGCCTAAACAATATCACAAAATAGGTGGAAAAACGGTAATAGAGATTTCACTCGATAAAATTAAAAAGTTTAAAGATATTAAAAAGATTGTTCTAGTCTGTAATAAAAAGCATTTAAAATTTTTAAAAAAAATTAAGTTAAAGAATGTATCAATTATATATGGAGGGGTTACTAGACAGCAGTCTACTTATAAAGCATTAAATTATTTAATTAAACAAAAAGAAATTAGTAATGTTTTAATTCATGACGCTGCAAGACCAAATTTTTCAAAAGATTTAATTAAAAAAATTTTAATAAATTCTAAAAAAAATAAAAATGTAATTCCTGTCTTAAAGTTACATGACGCATTGAAGGCTAAACATAACAAAAATAAATTGTTGAACTTGAAAAGAGAAAATTTTTTGGTGACTCAAACACCGCAATGTTTTGACCTTAAAAATATAACAAAACTACATAAAAAAAATAAAAATAAAAATATTCATGACGATTTGACATTAATTGAAAACAACAAAATAAAACTTATTAATGGTGAAAAGAGAAATTTTAAGATTACTCATAAAGATGATTTTAAACTATTTAAAGACTTATGTAGGAGTAACATGAAAATAGGTATTGGTTTTGATGTACATAGATTGGTTAAAAATAAAAAACTTTTTTTAGGAGGAGTAAATATTCCGTCAATACTTGGTACATTAGGTCACTCTGATGGTGATCCGGTGCTACACGCAATAATTGATGCTCTACTTGGAGCTTGTCAAATGGGAGATATCGGAGAAAAGTTTTCAGATAAAAATAAAAAATTTAAAAATGTAAGATCAACGATTCTTATGAAACAAATTATTAGTGAGATTGAAAATAGAAATTTCGAAATTAATAATGTTGATATAAATGTTATTACTGAGCAACCGAAGCTAAAAAAATATAAAAATAAAATAATTAATAATATTTCTAAATTATGCAAAATACCTCAAGAACGTATAAATCTAAAAGCAAAAACTACCGAGAAGCTTGGCGTAATCGGTCAGGAAAAAGCTATAGCGTCTGAAGTAATCATGTCAGTCATTAAAAATGATTAAAAAAATAAATATATTAATACTTAGTATGTTTGGCCTAGGTTATTCAAATTATGCTCCTGGTACAGTTGCGTCAATCGTGACCTGTCTTTCTTATATATGGTTTTATAATTTGCAAATAGACTTAGTTTTTCTAATTCTTAATGTATTTTTAATTTTTATATTTTCTGCTTATTCGATAGATTTGTTTAAAGATTCCTTTACACAAATAGACGCAAAAGAAATTGTTATAGATGAATTTATAGGTCAATCTATTCCAGTTTTAACTGTTTATAGTCTTATTGAAAAAAATAATTTAAGTCATTTTATCTTATTTACTTTCATATCTTTTATTTTATTTAGAATATTTGATATATTAAAGCCTTTCCCAATTAATATAATTGATAGAAAAATGAAAAATGGATTTGGTGTTATCTTAGACGACATAGTAGCAGGTGTTTACTCTGTACTAATAATTCTAACTCTTATTTTTTTTATAGATTATGCTTAAAGATATTAAAAAAATAATTAATTCACTTAAAAATAAGAAAATAACCTTAGCTGTCGCTGAATCATGTACCGGTGGAATGCTTGCTCAAAATTTAACAAGTGTTAGCGGTGCTTCAAAAGTTTTTAAATTTGCTATTATCACTTACTCAAATCAATCTAAAATTGAACATCTTAATGTTCCCTTAAAAGTAATAAAAAAATATGGTGCTGTAAGTAAAGAATGCTGCCTATATTTAGTCAATAATTTATCAAAAATATCTAATGCAAAAATAAATATATCAATCACAGGTATTGCTGGTCCCAATGGGGGATCTAAAATTAAACCAGTAGGCTTAGTTTATATAGGTATAAAAAAAAACAAAAGAATTAAGATTAATAAATATTTATTTAAAAATAAAAATAGAAAAAGTATAAGAGTAAATTCAGTAAAAAAGTCTTTGGAGCTTATCAAAGAACTTATTTAAAAATATTCTGAGCTCTTTTTTCAAATGAGTCAGTAATTTTTTCCAGTCCAAAATTGAAATACTTTTTCATTATTAGGTTCAAAAAATTATTTTTTAATTCAAAATCAATACTAAAGTCTAATTGAGTCTTATTATTAATTTGTTTAAATTTCCATTCATTTTTAAGATATTTTAAAGGACCTTTTATATTTGTAACAGTAATTAAGTCTTTTTTTTTAGAGTATAGAACTAAACTTGAATATGTTTCATTTATAAATTTTTTACCAACTTTTAGATCTGCTTCGATTTCAATAAAGTCATCTGTTTCAGTTTTTTTATAAATTTTTCCATCTAAACACCAAGGAATAAATTGAGGATATTGTTCGATGTCTAAGACCATATCGATTAAATTTTTTTTATTGCAAGAAATAATTTTCTTTATTGAGGCAGATGACATTCGAGCTGATTGTTCCTTGCATCTTTTAATTTTTTAAAATCTTCATCTGCATGATATGAAGACCTAGTTAAAGGAGAAGAGGATACCAGCAAGAAACCTTTAGTTTTAGCAATTATTTCAAGTTCTTTAAATTCATTTGGATTGTAGTAACGACTCAAAGGATAATGTTTCACTGAAGGTTGCAGATATTGACCAATAGTTATGAAGTCAACTTCAGCAGACCTTAGATCATCCATGACTTGTATAATCTCTTTTTTTTGTTCTCCTAAGCCAACCATGATACCAGACTTAGTAAAAATTTTTTTATTAAATTGTTTTGCATTTTTTAAAAGTTCCAATGAAGCAAAGTATCGAGCTCCTGGTCTTACGACAGTATATAGTCTTGGAACTGTTTCAATATTGTGATTAAAAACATCAAGATCAGCCTCAAGTATTTTCTTGTAGGAATCTCCTTTTCTTAAAAAATCAGGAGTTAAAACTTCAATCGAGGTGTTTGGATTTTTTTCTCTTGTTGCTTTTACTACTTTGTAAAAATGATTTGAACCACCGTCATCTAAATCATCTCTATCGACCGAAGTAATTACAACATGTTTTAAATTTAATCTTTTAACAGCGTTAGAAATTTTAATTGGCTCAAAGATATCTAAATCTGAAGGCTTTCCAGTTTTAACATCACAAAAAGCACATGCTCTAGTGCAGGTGTCTCCCATAATCATAAATGTTGCATGTTTTTTACTCCAACATTCAGTAATATTTGGACAATTAGCTTCCTGACAAACAGTTACTAAATTATTTTGATTAACGACTTTTTTAGTCTCAAAAAAAATTTTTGAGTCTACGATTTTTGATCTAATCCACTCTGGTTTTTTTTTAATAGGATTAACTGGCTTATTAATTTTTTCTGGGTGTCTTGGTTTCATCATTTAAGCTTAATTAAGATTTCATCCTTTGTGCCAAATTTAAGTTTTGAACGATATAAAGTATCTAAATAATCAAGATCAATATTTTTAGATAATAATTTATTTTTATGTTCTACAGTCTCCAATTTTTTTTTTAAATTTAAATTATTAATAGTGAGCTTTTTTTCATAAGCATTTTTTTCAAAATAAGAAATCAAGCCTCTTTCACCACCTATTAAATTTATGCCAACATATAGTGTAAAAAAAACTTGGAAAAAAAATAATTTTTTTGATTTTAAAATTTCAAAAAATTTCATTACCAGACTTTAGCGATTTTAGAAGATTTTCCAAGCTGTTCTTCTATTCTCAATAATCTATTATATTTAGCTACTCTTTCAGACCTAGCTAATGATCCTGTTTTGATTTGAGTTGACAGCGTAGCTACTGCTAAATCTGCAATAAAAGTGTCTTCTGTGTCACCAGATCTGTGAGAAATTATGGTGCTAAAATCATTTTTTTTAGCAAGTTCAATAACTTCTAAAGTTTCAGTTAAAGTACCAATCTGATTTACTTTTACCAGAATTGAATTAGCTGACTTTTCCTTTATTCCTTTTTTTAGTCTTTTAACATTAGTCACAAATAAATCATCCCCCACAATCTGAATATTTTTACCAATTTCTTTTGTGAGTTTTGACCAAGCCTCCCAATCATCTTCAGCAAATGGGTCTTCTATAGATTTGATAGGGTACTTTATGACTAAATTTTTATAATAATTAATGCTCTCTTCAACTGAAATAAATTCTGATGAGTTTAAAGAGTAGAGGCCATTTTTATTGATTAATTCATTTGCCGCTACATCTAAACAAATATTAATATCTTTGCCTGGTGTTAATTTAGATTTTTCAATAGCGTCAACCAATAATTCTAGAGCTTCTTCATTAGAGTTGATAGACGGGGCAAATCCACCTTCATCACCGACATTAGTTAATAAATTTTTTGATTGAAGAATTTTTTTTAAGTTTTGAATGACTAAAAAACACTTTTCGATTGCATCCATAAAATTTTTTGCAGAATCAGGTCTGATCATAAATTCTTGAATTCTTAAATTATTATCGGCATGTGCTCCACCGTTAATGATGTTCATCAACGGCTTAGGTAATATAAATTTTTTACCTAAATGTTGGTATAATTCTTTTTTTTTTGAAATAGCCTCAGCTTTTGTTGTAGCCAAAGAAACTGCTAGCAAAGCATTTGCACCTAATTTTTTTTTATTTTCAGTTCCATCCAGGTCTAATAAAATTTTATCAATTTTTTTTTGTTCACTTGAATCTACATTTTTTAAACTTTTATTGATGGCAGTGTTTATATTCTTTACTGCATTAAGTACGCTTTTACCTAAAAAATAATTTTTTTTATTGTCTCTTAATTCGTATGCTTCAAATGCCCCGGTCGAGGCTCCTGATGGCACAATAGCTGATCCTTTGATATTATTCTTTAAAAAAACTTCAGCTTCAACAGTTGGGTTCCCTCTGCTGTCAAAGACTTGTCTGCCAACTATCTTTTTAATTTTTGCCATTTATTAGTTCTTGATTAAAGTATCAATTGAAACTAATTTTTTTAAAAGAGATTTTATTTCACTTAGTGGGACCATGTTTGGTCCATCTGATGGAGCGTTGTCAGGATCTTCGTGAGTTTCCATAAAAACCGCTCCAACACCAACTGCTATAGCAGCACGAGATAGATATGGAACAAATTCTCTTTGACCTCCAGATTTTTCACCCATGCCACCTGGTTGTTGAACTGAATGTGTTGCATCAAATACAATTGGATAACCTAACTTAGCCATTATAGGCAAAGCTCTCATATCCGACACAAGAGTATTGTACCCAAAACTTGCGCCACGTTCTGTAAGTAATATGTTTTTATTTCCTGAATTTTCTAGTTTTTTTATTACATTAGCCATATCCCAGGGAGCTAAAAATTGTCCTTTTTTAACATTAATTATTTTTCCTGTTTTTGCAGCAGCTATAAGCAAATCGGTTTGTCTGCACAAAAATGCAGGTATTTGAAGAACGTCCACATGATTTGCAACTTTAGAACATTGTTCAGCAGTATGAATGTCTGTTAAAACTGGGACGCCAACTTCTTGTCTAATTTTGTCAAATATAGAAAGGGATTTTTCTAATCCAATTCCTCTTTTTCCATTTAAGCTAGTTCTGTTAGCTTTATCAAAAGAAGTTTTATAAATTAAATTTATTTTTAATTCTGAAGTAATTTTTTTAAGTTCTTGCGAAATATCTAAAGCATGTTTTTCACTTTCAAGTTGACATGGTCCAGCAATTAAAGTGAAGGGTTTATTGTTTGCTATTTCAAAATTAGCACATTTTACTTTGTAGTTAGTCATTTTTTTCTGAGTTATTTTTTGCAGCTTTAATAAATGATGAGAATAGTGGATGTGGTGCAAAAGGTCTAGACTTAAATTCAGGGTGAAATTGAACTCCAATAAACCAAGGATGGTTTTCAAGCTCTACTGTCTCAGGTAATGAGCCATCTGGTGAGAGTCCAGAAAAAATTAGACCTTTTTTTTCTAGTCTTGATTTTAAATTCTTGTCAACTTCATATCTGTGTCTGTGCCTCTCATTGATCGTGGTTGAATTGTATATTTTACTTATTAAACTATTCTTTTTTAATTTAGCTTTGTATGAACCTAATCTCATTGTTCCACCTAAATTTTTTCTACTTCCTTTTTGAATAGTTTTTCCTCTGATCCATTGGTTCATTAGCCCTATTACTTGGATTCCACTTTTACCAAACTCACTAGAGGTTGCCTTTTTTATTCCTAGCATATTTCTTGCAGACTCGATGATAGCCATCTGCATGCCAAAACAAATACCAAAAAAGGGAACTTTATATTTTCTTGCATAAGTAATAGCTTCTATTTTACCTTCAGTGCCTCTTGATCCAAACCCACCTGGAATAAGTATAGCGCTGAAATCTTTTAAAATTTTGCTAACATTATTTTTATTAATTTTTGTTGAGTCTACCCACTCAGTATTTAACTCAACATCATTGCTTAGTGAACCGTGGATTAATGCTTCATCTAAAGACTTATAAGCATCTTTAAGATCTACATATTTACCAACGATTGCGATAGAAATTTTTTTTCTTTTCGAATTAATTTTTAAGACAATATCTTTCCATATTTTTAAATCAGCTTTATTTTTTTCTTTTAGTCCAAAAGTTTTAAGAATTTTTTTATCTAATTTCTCTTCGTCGTACTTAATTGGTACTTCATAAATAGATTTAACATCAACTGACTGAATAACATGTTCTGGTTCAACATTACAAAATAAAGAGATTTTTCTTTTTTCTTCTTTCGGAATTTTTTTTTCTGATCTACAGATAATAATATCAGGTTGAATACCAATGCTCCTTAACTCTTTAACGGAATGTTGTGTTGGTTTTGTTTTAAGTTCTCCTGAGGCTCCAATGTATGGAACTAATGTAAGATGAATAAATAAGCTCTTATTTCTACCTTCTTCGTTAGAAAATTGCCTGATCGCTTCTAAAAAAGGTAAACTTTCAATGTCACCAACTGTACCACCTATTTCACAAATTACAAAATCTTCATTAGAAACTCTGTTAGATATAAATTTTTTTATATGATTTGTGACATGAGGAATAATCTGTACTGTACTACCTAAGTATTCTCCTCTTCTTTCTTTCTCAATTATATCTTTATAAATTTGACCAGTAGTAATATTATCTCCTCTAGTAGAGGGCTTATCGGTAAATCTTTCGTAATGACCTAAATCTAAGTCTGTTTCAGCACCGTCATCAGTTACAAACACCTCCCCATGTTCAAAAGGATTCATTGTTCCTGGATCAACATTTAAATAAGGATCGAGTTTTCTAATTCTAACTTTATAACCTCTCAACTGAAGCAGTGAGGCAAGAGATGCTGAAGTTAAACCTTTGCCTAGTGATGAAACCACGCCGCCGGTTACGAATATATATCGCGCCATGGAAGAATATTATAGCGACTTTTATTTTAAAAACAAAGATTATTTTTGATTTTCCGGAATCTGTGGAAGATTTTTATTTTCATCTTTTTCTTTTTCCAAATCTATAACTGATTGAATCTCTTGTATCTCTACTCGTGAGATCGAAACTAAAGCAATACTAGTTATAATAAAAAATACAGCCAGTATTGATGTAAACTTAGTTAGGAAATCTCCAGCGGATCTTGAAGACGTGAAATTATCTTGTGAAACACCCAAGCCCAAAGCTCCACCTTCTGACCTTTGTAATAAAATTACAACAACTAATACTACGGCTAGAATTATATTTACTGTAAGTAAAATGCTTTCCATAATATCTATCTATAGTAATTCTTTATTATATCAATAAAATTTTGATCAGACTTTGATGCACCACCAATTAAAAATCCATCTATCTCATTTAATTTTTTAAATTGGCTTATATTTTTACTATCAACAGAACCACCATATAAAACAATAGGAGATTTTTGTTTTTTAAAAATTTTTTTTAACACTTTTTTTATGAAAATTGTTGTTTTAAGTAAGTCATCAGGTTCAGGAATTTGCCCAGTTCCAATAGACCAAATAGGCTCATAAGCAACAATTATATTTTTTAAATTTAATTTTTCATTTAAAGTGCTTTGAATTTGATTTTCTAAAACTTCAAAAGTTTTATTTTTTATTTTATGTTCTTTGTTTTCTCCTATACAAAAAACTACTTTTAACTTATTATTTAACGAAGATTCTACTTTAGCTTTTAACATAACATCAGTGTCACCTTCGGATCGATTGTCTGAATGACCAACAATTATATACTGAGCTCCAATGCTTTTGATCATCAATGGACTAATAGCACCTGTGTTAGCACCAAAATTATCTTTGTAGAAGCAATTTTGTGCACCGATAAGAATTTTTTTGTTTAAAAAAAATTTTGCATAACTTTGAACCAAAGTATGAGGTGGAGTAATGACTACTTTATACTTTTTGTTAAATTTTTTATCAGATTTAACAAATTTATTTATTTTATCAAGAATACTGATAGATTTTGGAACACCAAACATTTTCCAGTTACCAATAAAGTATCTCATGTAGTTTGCCATATTTAATGTTTTGATCTATAGGTGTGATAAATATAAAGCGCACTATTAAATTAAAACAATGCTGACATCAATAACAAAATTAACTAAATCGTTTTTATTCAAAGTCTTGATAGGCATCATTATTTTGCCCTTTGTGTTTTGGGGGATGGGAGATGTTTTTAGATCAGGTAATCAAAATGTTATAGTTACAATTGATAACGAGAAAGTCAGTGCTCAGAGTTTTGCTGAATATGTTAATAGGCTAAATTTAAATGAACAACAAAGAAATAATTTAACTAAGACAGATCTTTTAGATAGAATTTTATCAGATTATATAGGAAAGAAAATTATTGCTCTAGAGATAGTTGATCAGGGAATTAATTTAAACAACAAATCTCTAAAGGAGATTATTGTAAATGATAAAGTATTTCAAAAAGATAATAAATTTTCCAGAACAAAGTATGAAAAATTCTTATTAGAAAGCAGCTTAAGTGCACCTTTGTTTGAACAAAATATTTCTGAACAAGAAAAAAAAAGACAATTATTAACTTTTTTATCTAAAGGAATTAGTTTACCTGATTATTTAATTGAGAAAGAATACGCAAGTGAAAATCAAGTAAAAACAATTAAATATTTGCAATTAGACAATCTATATAAAGATTATTCAGTTTCAGAAAAAGAAATTAAAAAGACTTACGAGGAAAACAAAAAATTTTTAATTCAAGATTTTAAAGAAATAAATTACGTAGAACTTCTTCCTAATAATTTAACGGGGCAAAAAGAATATAATAAATCCTATTTTAAAAAAATTGATGAAATTGAAAATAATATTCTAGATAACATGAAGATGTCTGATATTCTTAAAGAATATAACCTATCGCCAAAAGTCATAAAAAAAGTCAATATACAAAGAAAAGATAAAACCGGTAAAGAGATAGTCGAAGTTAATAAAGAATTATTTACTGAAATATTTAATTCCAAAAACATAAATGAACCTAAGCTAACAAATCTTAATAATAAATTTTATCTAAGTGTAATTTTAAGTGTAGAAAAAATTTCTAGAAGTTTAGAAGATAAAGAAATTAAAGAAACAATTATTTCACAGTTAAAATTAAAACATATAATTGATAGTAATACAAAAATTATCAAAGAAATGTCTAAAGGAAATTTTAAAAAAGAACAATTTCAAAATTTTAGCAAAGATAAAAAATTAGAAATTAAAAATGCAATAATCAAAAATATCAAAGATGAAATTATTTTTAAATCTGATATGATTAAAGAAATTTTTAAAATGAATGATGGAGAATTTCAGTTAATTACTAATAGTTTATTAACACAAAACTATATTATTTATTCAGAAAAAACTGAAGAACTAGCGTTTGATAAAAATAATAAAGATTATGAGCAGTACAAAGCTAGAGCAAAATTAAATATAGCAAATCAAATTTACACAGACTATGATAAGACTGTTAATAATAAATACGATGTAAAAATAAATGAAAAAGTCTTAAATCGTATTAAGAATACTCTATAATGAAGCTAAATATTAGTTTTAGTTCTTTTAAAAAAAACCATAAAAAAAAAAAAGATCAACTGCTTTATGAAGTAAGATCCTACAAGGATTACAGAAAAGTTGAAAATATTTTCAACTTTTTGTTAGTGGAAAAAAATAGTTTTATCTTTGAGTCTGTCGAAAAAGGGACAATTAGAGGACGTTACACAATCATTGGATTAAATCCTGATAAAGTATGGGATATAAGTAAACAAACAATAACAGAAAGGTTTGAAGGTAAAAATAAAATTATTAAGGAAAAACCATTAAAATTTTTAAATAATCTTATTCATAAATTTCAAACTAAAATTCCAGTAGGCGTTCCCAAAATGGCTGCAATGTTAGTAGGGTATTTTTCTTATGATATTATTCGATACATAGAAAATATTCCTGATAAATGCGTCGATGACCTTAAAATTCCAGATGTGAGAATGTTACGACCAAAAAATTTAGTTATCTACGATAATTTAAAAAAAAAAATATACTTTATTGAGAATATTTATGCAGAAACAAAAATTAAAAATTATTTTGAGGAGTATCAATCTATTCAAAGAAAACTTGAATCTTACAAAGATTTTAGCAATATAAAATTGCCAATAAGATTTACCTACAAAAAAAATAAAAATTCAATCAAAAGTAATATTTCAAAAAATCAATTTAAAAGTTATGTTAAGAAGGCTAAAAAATACATCGCAAAGGGAGATATCTTTCAAGTTGTTTTAAGTCAGAGATTTGAGAGAAAAATTAATAAAACACCTCTTGAAATTTATAACCATCTTAGACTATCAAACCCTTCTCCGTTTATGTTTTACTTTAATTTTGAAGATTTTAAGATAATAGGTAGTAGTCCTGAAATTTTAGTTAGACTGAGAGATAATCAAATAACAATTAGACCTATAGCAGGAACAAGACCAAGAGGAGCCACAAAGGCTCAGGATATAAAATATGCAAAAGATCTTTTAAAAGACAAAAAAGAATTAGCAGAACATTTAATGCTGCTCGATCTTGGAAGAAATGATGTTGGTAAAGTTTCGAAAGTGAATACAGTGAAAGTGACTGAAAGCTTTACAATAGAAAAATATTCTCACGTGATGCATATCGTATCTAATGTTATTGGTAAATTTGACCATAAAAATTCAATATTTGAGACTTTATTGTCTGGGTTTCCAGCTGGGACGGTTAGTGGTGCTCCTAAGATTAGAGCTATGGAAATTATTGACGAATTAGAAAAGAATAAACGTAAACTTTATGCTGGCGCGATAGGATATTTTACTCCAAATAAAGAATTTGATACCTGCATTACTTTAAGGACAGCACTAATCAAAAATAATAAATTTTATGTTCAGTCGGGAGCAGGTATAGTAGCAGACAGCAAACCTGAAAAAGAATATCAAGAAACAGTTAATAAAGCAAAAGCTTTGATGAGCGCGGTGGATTAAATGAAGGTTTTACTTTTAGATAACTACGATAGTTTTACCTATAATCTATTTCATTATATTTCAAAACTTAAGTGTAAAGTTGATGTGGTTAGAAATGATAAAATTATACCCAGAGAAATTATTAAAAAAAAATATAATAAAATTGTTATCTCACCAGGTCCAGGAAATCCATCTCAAGCTGGAAACTGTCTAAAAATTGTAAAAGAACTTCATAAAGATTTACCAATTTTAGGTGTTTGTTTAGGGCATCAAATTATTGGTCAAGTTTTTGGCAGCAAAATAATAAGAGCAAAAAAATTGATGCATGGAAAAATGAGTAAAATATATTTTAAAAAAATTGGTATATTCAGAGATTTAAAATCACCGTTTATAGCTACGAGATATCATAGTCTAATTATAGAAAAGAAAACTTTACCAGACTGTTTGAATATTACAGCTGAAACAAAGAATAAAACAATAATGGGAATTATGCATAATCAATATGATATTCACGGGGTGCAATTTCACCCAGAAAGTATAAACACAAAAGTTGGTATGCAATTAATCAAAAATTTTATAAACCAATAAATCAAATGATAAATTTTTTACAAAAATTAGATTCTAAAAAAAACCTTTCATTTGAAGAAAGTAAAAATCTTTTTTTAAATATTATGGAAGGAAAGTATGATGAGGATAGTATTATTAAGATTCTAAATGCGCTATCAAATAAAGGCGAAACTAAAGATGAGTTAGCTGGTGGTATTTTTGTTATGAGATCAAAAGCTACTTTGGTCAAAGCACCAACAGGAACGATTGATACTTGTGGGACAGGTGGTGACGGTCAAAACTCTCTAAATATATCGACAGCAGCAGCAATCGTTTTAGCGAGTATTGGTATTAAAGTTGCTAAGCATGGAAATAAAGCAGTATCATCAAATTGTGGTTCAGCTGATGTCTTAGAAGCCTTAAAAATTAATATTAACTTAAATCCCTTAGAAGCTGAAAAAGCAATTGAAAAAGTGAATTTTGCTTTTATGTTTGCACCAAACTACCATCAAGCTATGAAATATGTAGCAGGCGCTAGAAAAAAAATAGCTAAAAAAACTATTTTCAATTTAATTGGACCTCTAAGTAGTCCTGCGCAAGTTAAAAAACAAGTAGTAGGTGTATTTGATAAAAAATGGATGATGCCTTTTGCGGAAGCTTTAAAAGAAAATAATGTTGAGAATGCTTATATTGTTCATAGCGAAGATGGAATGGATGAAATTTCTCCTTTTGTAAAAACAAAAATTGTTGAATTAAATAATGGAAATATTAGAAGTTTTTTAATAGATCCAATTGATTTGAATATTACAAATAAAAATAAAGAAAACCTTAAAGGTAAAAATGCCGAGTATAATGCCAGTAAAATAGTAGACATTTTCAAGGGTGAGGATAATGAATTTTTAGATTCAGTTTCTTTAAATGTTGCTGCAGGTTTAATGGTTTTAAATAAAGAAAAAGTTTTTAAAAAAGCTTACGAGTTTAGTAAACATCATTTAAAGTCCGGTAAGGCTTATGAACATTTACAAAAAATACAGGCTGTTTAATGGAAAATGTTTTAGAAAAGATAATTAAACAAAAAAAAGAAGATCTTAAAGGAATAAAAGAAAAAAACTCATTAGCTACAATAGAGAGCAAAATAAAATCTATTGATAATTTTTTAAATTTTAAAGAAAAAATAATTAGTAACCAGGAACAAAAAAAAATTTCATTGATAGCAGAAGTTAAAAAGGCCAGCCCTTCTGCGGGAGTTATTGTTAAAGATTTTAACCCTGTAAAAATTTCAAGTTTGTACGCTGAAAGCAATGTTGCTTGCCTGTCTGTTTTAACTGAAGAAAAGTTTTTTCTTGGTAATTTAAATTATATCTCTGAAATAAAAAAAAAAATTAAATTACCTATTCTCGCTAAAGATTTTTTTATAGACCCTTATCAGGTTTCATATTCTAAAAGCTTTGGTTGTGATTGTATTTTGATCATCCTTTCTGCGTTGTCAGAAAAACAAGCAGATGAAATTTATAGTGAAGCTTTGAAAAATAAGCTAAGTATTATTGTTGAGGTGCATGATGAAAATGAAGCAGAAATGGCTTTAAAATATAATGAAGCAATTATTGGTATTAACAATCGAGATCTCAAAACTTTAAATGTTTCTTTGGATAATTCTATTATAATAAAAAAAAAATTAATCTCCCACAAAGGACCGTTAATTTCTGAAAGCGGGATTAAAAACCAAAAAGATGTTCAATATATTTATGATAATACCGGTATTAAAAACTTCTTAATCGGTGAATCACTTCTAGCTAGCGGTGAAACAAACAAATTAATCAAAGAAATATTATCAATTAACCTTTAAAATAAAGGTTAATTAACCATTGATCTTGAAAGAGAACTTTTATAGAACATCAATGTACAGGGTTTGTTCTTATGCTTACAAAAAAACAAAAAAATTTACTACTTTTCATTAACAAGAAGATTAGATCTTCTGGAATATCTCCTTCTTATGAGGAAATGAAAAACTCGCTCAACCTTAAGTCGAAATCAGGAATACACAGATTAATTTCAGCTCTAGAGGAAAGAGGATTTGTTAAAAGATTAGCACACAAGGCAAGAGCGCTAGAGGTTGTTAAGCTTCCAGAGAATGCAAGTGCTAATGACATTTTTAATTCATTTACGCCTAGCGTAATAAAAGGGGGTCTAGATAAAGATCCTAAAACGGCAAGTGAAATTTCAATATTAGGAAGTATAGCAGCAGGTACTCCAATCGAAGCAATACAACAAGAAGTTGATAAGGTATCGTTGCCAGAAGATTTGCAAAGTAATGGTGAACATTATGGTCTTAAAGTTAAAGGCGACTCCATGATTGAAGCAGGAATTAATGATGGGGACACTGTCATAGTAAAAAAAACTACAAGTGTTGAAAGTGGTCAAATTGCCGTTGTTTTAATTGATGACCAAGAGGCAACACTAAAAAGAATTAGAAAAAAAGGTAATACGATTGCACTTGAAGCAGCAAATAAAAACTATGGTACTAAAATATATGCTGCAAACAGAATAAAAATTCAAGGCAAACTCGTGTCTTTATATAGAAACTTCCACTAAAATAGTCTAATTAGGTTAAATGAGTTTTAATTGTAGGTTTGCGCCCTCTCCTACTGGGCCTCTTCATATTGGCGGAGTTAGAACAGCTTTATTTAATTGGTTGCTAGCTAAAAAAAACAAAGGCAAGTATTTTTTAAGAATAGAGGATACAGATAAAGAAAGATCAAAAAATGAGTTTAAAACTCAGATTATTTCATCATTAGCTTGGCTTGGCATTGCGCATGACGGTAATGAATATATTCAATCTAAAAATATTTCTAAACATGTTGAAGTAGCAGAAAAGCTTATCAAAAAAGGTTTTGCTTATGAATGTTATTGCTCTGAAGAAGAAATTAATGAACAGAAGGAAAAATGTAAGAAGCAAAGCATGCCTTATGTTTATAATAGGAAATGGAGAGATGCTAAAGATCTTCAAATTCCAAAAGATGTTAAACCTGTCATAAGGTTTAAAAGTAAGATTCTAGGAAACACAATCATAAAAGATTTAGTTCAAGGTGAAAGAAATATTTCTAATTCAACAATTGAAGACTTTGTAATTTTAAGGAAAGATAAGTCACCTACCTATCAACTATCAGCAACTGTAGATGACCATGAAATGAAAATTACTCATGTAATCCGTGGAGACGATCACATGATAAATTCTTTCAAACAAAAGCAAATTTATGAGGCTATGGCATGGGAAGTTCCTAATTTTGCACACATACCTTTAATTCATAGTGATAAAGGTAAAAAGTTATCGAAAAGAGACAACGCATCTACAATTGATGATTATGTAAAAATTGGAATTATGGCTGATGCTCTTAGAAATTATTTACTTAGATTAGGATGGTCTTATAAAGATAAAGAAATATTTACTAAACAAGAAAGTATTGATCTATTTGATCTAAGTGGAGTTGGTAAATCACCGTCAAAGTTAGATATGGCTAGAATTCTTTCAATGAACGAGACTTATATTAAAAAAATGGATGAAAAAGATCTTTTCGAAGAATTAAAAGAATACGTGGCAAAATACAAAAAACCTTTTGATGGTTCTAAAGATACCGCTCTAATAAAAAGTATGGTCTTTTTAAAAAATAAAGCAAAAACATTAGAAGATATTGTTAATAACGCTCAATACATAATTAATGAAGACATCAAAATTGGAGATGAAGACAAGAAGTTATTGGATGATCAGTCTAAACTAATAGTAAAGGATTTTGTATTAGAATTTGAAAAACTTTCTTCAGTTAATAGAGAAAATCTAGAACCAATTATAAAAACTTTAATTGAGAAACATAAAACCAATTTCAAAGGTGTGGGTCAGCCTTTAAGAATTGGATTGGTTGGTTCAAGATTCGGACCAGGATTATACGACGTAATCATGTCACTAGATAAAGCTGAAGTTGTAAAAAGACTAACCAAAATATAATCAATGAAAGAAGCTACCTCTTTTAGGGTTAGAAAGAATTCTCTCTACGATAAAAGATCAAATACACCTTTTAAAATTAGTAGATCTAAGTTTAGCAATTTTTTAAGTTGTAAAAGGTGTTTCTATTTAGATCGAGTTATTGGTTTAAAAGAACCCTCTATGCCCGGCTGGGCACTCAATAGTGCTGTTGATGAACTACTAAAAAAAGAATTTGACCAATACCGAAAAGAACAAAAAAAACATCCAATTATGATTAGAAATAATTTAGATTTTATTCCTTATCAACATAAAGATTTAGATGTTTGGAGAAATTCATTAAAAGGAGGAATTTCATATTTAGATAAAAAAACTAATCTTATTTTACATGGAGGGATTGATGATATTTGGTTTGATCAAAAAGAAAAAAAATTAATTGTAGTTGATTATAAAGCTCAATCCTCAAATTATCCAGTTTCTATTGCCTCGTATCTAGGTAGTGAGTGGCATTTAAGTTATAAATTACAAATGGATATCTATGTCCATATTTTAAGAAAAATGAATTTTTATGTTTCAGATACATCATACTTCTATGTTTGTAACGGTGAAAAAAATAATAATAGTTTTGAAAATAAAATGGATTTTAAAACAACTTTAGTTCCATATAAAGTTGATACATCTTGGATTGAGTCAAAACTAACTGAAATGAAAAAAGTTCTTGATTTAGATAGTCCACCGAATATTGAACCTACTTGTGAGAAGTGTGCTTATTTAAAAGGTGGAAAGAATTATATCTAGAGGACCTATCAGTAGAATCTCATCTTATTGTAGATTTTACTATTGTTTGTTATTATTTTCATCTTCATTATTAGACGATTGATTGTTTGTATTTTCTTCTGTTTGTGTAGTTTCTGTTTGAGTTTCTTCTTGAGCTAGTTCTTGGTCTTGAGTTTCTTGTGGAGTTTCTTCTTGAGCTAGTTCTTGGTCTTGAGTTTCTTGTGGAGTTTCTTCTTTAGCTGGTTGTTGTTCTTGAGACTCAGACTGATAACTTTCTTCTATATCTCTTCTAGCGGTATCTACTGTACTACTTGCTGTTTGGGAGCCAGCACCGCCTCTATTTGAGAAAAAATAAAATCCTCCAAAAATTGCTGCTATTGCTCCTACTATGTATAAGATTATTTTTAGGTAGTTGCTTTCTGTTTCTTCTATTTTAATTTCTTCTGTTGTTGTTTGTTCTTGCTCTGCTGTTGGCTCCTCTTTTACTGCTTCTTGAGCAGGTTCTGGTTGTTTTATTTCAGCCTTAACTTCTTCTTTAACGGGTTCTGGTTGTTTTATTTCAGCCTTAATTTCTTCTTTAATTGGCTCAGGTTGTTTTGTTTCTGCTTTTACTTCTTCTTTAATTGGCTCAAGTTTTTTTGCAGTTGGTTTAATCTCTTCGAGAGCAGGTTTAACCTCCACAGGTGTTGGTATAACAATTTCGGAGACTACTTCTTTTTCGGGATTCTTTATTTTATCTATTACGCCAGTGTTATAAACAACGATTCCAACTATTAGAATAATTGCGAAAGGCATATTATATAATGTTCTTTTTTAGGCTTAATGAAAGAGTTTTTTTTACCTTATTGTGAGTAACTATAAGAGTTTATTTAGAGCTTTGCCCGCTGATTCAGAGGGTGATATCTCTGTCTTAAATTGACTCAAAATCTCTTGGGTCTTTTCTACCTGATCTTTTATTTTAGAAGGATTATCTAAAAAATTACTTACAATATCAAAAATATTTTTTGGATTACATTTGGATTGTAATAACTCTGGAATTATCTCATCGTTAGCTGCGATATTGATTATATTTGCATATTTAATTTTAACTAACATTTTAATAATTAAAAAATTAATAAAATTCATTTTATAAAGGATTATTGATGGTATTTTGGCATTGCAAATTTCGAGAGACACTGTGCCTGATTTTGCAACTGCGAAAATTGATTTTTTTAACAAGTGAGATTTAATTTTATCGTCACTTATCACCTCACAATTACTCAAATCATTTTTTTTAATATAAGAATGAATTAATTGACTATTTTCATGAGTTGAATGAAAAATATAAGTAATATCATTGTATTTTTTGCCCATTAATTTAATAAAATCAATTAAGATTGGCATTAAAATATTTACTTCTGAAACACGACTGCCTGAAAAAATAGATACTAGAGCTTTGTTTTTTCCAATAAACTGATTGATATCTATTTTATCATCAACCTTGTCTTCCAATAATGGATGACCTACAAATTCGCAACTTACTTGTTCTTTGTCAAAATAAGGTTTTTCAAAATTAAAAAGAAGCAAAATATGATCAATAAATTGTTTGATTTTTTTAATTCTACCTTCCCTCCAAACCCATACTTGTGGAGAAATATAATGAACAGTTTTTATTTGAGGATTTATATTTTTAATTCTTCTAGCTACTCTTAACGTAAAGTCGGGACTATCTACTGTGAAAAGAATATCAGGTTTAAATTCTAGAATTGCATCAACAGTTTTATTAATCTTATTATTAATTTTAAATATATTTAATAGTACATTTGTGAAACCAAGGTAAGTAATTTCTTTTACGTTGTATATTGACTTTATCCCCAATGATTTAAGACCTTCACCACCAACACACAGATACTCTATATTTGGATTAAATATTTGAAGTTTTGATATAACTTTTGACGCAAGTTTATCTCCAGAAGCTTCACCTGTTAATATAAATATTTTTTTCATACGCAAGATATAAAAATTTTATTTTTGTTTGCAAAGCTTATGAGTTTTTTTTTATCTAAACAAACATTTTGTTTTTTTTTTAAAACTACTCCTTTTAAATTTTTTCTTTTACATTGAATTAATGTTTTTAACCCAATGGTTGGTAAGTCTATTCTTAAGTCTTGTTTTTTTTTGGGAAATTTTACTAAAACTCCTTTTGAGACTCCTTGGTTTTTTTTTATCTTACTCAACATTTTTTGTGTGCCACTTTTTCCCTCTATCGCTAAAATTTTTTGGTTTCTTACAACTGTACCTTGGCTAAAATTATAACTATTTAATTTATTTAATGTCATGATAGCTATTTTAATATCACTTCTGTCATCATAATTAGGTTTCGTTTTGGTGTGTATACCCCCGCTTAAACTGAGGTCAGGATTAAATGTTAATGAATTTATTGTTTTAATTTGCTCTTTTTTAAATATATTTATAATTTCTTTTAAGATAGCTGCGTCTCCAATTTTAGATGCTTTTATAATTTTAGGAATATAATAAACACCTTTTAGATCTAATTTAATTTTTGAAAAATTAGGTTTATTGACTCTGCCTGCAAAAAGTACTTTTTTACACTTATTTGCTTTTAAAATTTCTATAATTTTTCCTATTTGACCAATTGAAACAGAGTTAAAACATTCATCTTTTCTGAAAGTTTTTTTTTTTGTTAAATCAATAATTAAATATTTTTTTTTTATTTTTCTAATTTTCTTTAAGATTATTTTTGGGAAGTCTGTTTCTCCAAATATTAATCCTATCATTTTACTCTTGGTTTAGTGGCGTACAAATTGCTCTTTTCTTGTCTTTTGCTATAAAATTTATTACCTCGTCAACAAGCTCATTCCCTTTGTATTCTCCATTAATTTTACTTAAATTTTCGTGAAGATTTTTTGATGAAAATATTTTATCGTAGGCTTTATTAAGTTCCATAATTTTTTTATTTTCATAATTCTTTCTTCTGAGCCCTATCAAATTAAGTCCTTGTAGATGATTCCTATTACCAATTGATAGTCCAAAAGGAATTACATCTTTCAATACACCTGTCATGCCTCCGATCATTGCTAGTCTTCCTATTCTAGTAAATTGTTGAATAGCTGAGTTGCCTCCTATAACAACTGAATCTTCAATAACTACATGTCCGCCTAATGGAACATTGTTTGCAATAATTACATTATTTCCAACTTTGCAATCATGTGCAATATGAGAAGAAATCATAAACAAACAATTGTTTCCTACTGTTGTTACACCTCCTCCGCCAACAGTACCTGGATTAATAGTTACGTATTCTCTAATTATGTTACTTTCTCCTATAACCAGACTATTTGGTTCATCTTTATATTTTAGATCCTGTGGCTGTGTTCCTATGCTCGCAAACGGAAAAATTTTTGTTTTTTTTCCTATTTTTGTATTTCCTTCAATATGTACATTTGAAATTAATTCAACATCATCTTCTATTTCAACTTGGTTACCGATATAACAGAATGGACCTATTTTTACATTTTTGCCTATTTTTGCTTTATTTGAAATGATGCTTGATTTATGAATCATTTTTTATCTACTATAGTTGCCGACCACTCAGCGTCAGCCATTCTTTTTTCATCTACCTTTGCTGTGCCTTTATACTTCCAAACTCTTCCATGCGATCTTATTGCTTCTATCTCTAAATGAAGTTCACAATTTGGTATAATTGGATTTCTAAATCTAGCTTTATCTATTCCCATTAAAAAAACTAATTTATTTTCATATTCTTTAGGATCTATTCCGTAAGCCGTCAAAGCGGCAGCTGCTTGACCAAAGGCTTCCACAATTAAAACTCCAGGCATAACAGGCTGGCCGGGGAAATGTCCTTGCACATAAAAACTATCTTTTTTTACATTCATAATTGCTGTTGCTGATTTTAAATGGACAATATTAATTAGCTTATCAATTAAAAGCATTGGTGCTCTATGCGGTAATAAACTCTCTATTTTTTTTCTGTCTATTGAATTGCTCATTATTTTTTTAAATTTAGTAAAAACTTTTTTAGTGGAACCGCTGGATAACCCATAACAACTGCTCCATCTGGAATGTCTTTAACAACACCGCTGCCGCCACCAATTTTTACATTATTACCAATTTTTAAATGACCAGATACGCCCGCTTGACCTCCGATAGATACATTGTCGCCAACGACAGAACTACCTGCAAAGCCAACTTGCCCAGCAATCATGCAATTATCTCCAATTTTTACATTGTGCGCTACGTGTACTTGATTGTCTAAAAAAGTATTTTTTCCTATAACTGTATCACCTATTGAACCTCTATCAATTGTACAATTAGCTCCTAATTCAGAATGATCTTTTAATAGCACCTTTCCAATATGCGGAAATCTTAAATTTTTATCTTTTAGAGGAATAAACCCAAACCCTTTTTTACCAACTTTGCATCCATCTTGTATAACCACATTGTTTCCTATTATTGAATTTCTTATTAGTACATGAGTACCGATTGTGCAGTTTTCTCCTATAACAGTGTTGTGCTCAATTATTGTATTACTTCCAATTAATGTATCTTTTCCTATTTTGCAGTTTTTGCCAATAAAAACATTATTTCCAAATTTTACATTTAAATATTTTGTTTTTTTAGGGCTCGATAACGAAAAGTCAGGTCTGTCCAAGTCTGCATCAGGATAGAATTTCTTTACTACTTTACATAATTCAAAAAGTACATTTTTGACTATTATTGGTTTACACGTTTTTGGTAAATAGACACTTAATTTTTCGTTAGTTATACAATAACTTGATTTGGTTAATTTTGCAGCTTTGATGTAATTAGATGACTCTAAAAAAGTTAAATCTGATATTTTTGAGTCTTCTAAAGATTTGATGTCATAAATCTTTTGTTTTTGATCTAAATTGACATCATTAAATAGTTCGCTAAGCAAAAAAGGTCCTTTTTGCTCAAAGAATTCATTTTTTCTCATTGAGATTAATTTATTTTTAATGATACCAAGTTTTTATTTAAAATTGCAATAATTTTGTCTGTGATCTCAAGTGTTGTATCGCCCATTACAACAGCTTGTTTGTCAAAAACCATTTGAATTTTATTATCTTCCATATATTTTTTTATAAGTGGGTTTACGGCTTTTAACAGAGATTGTCTTGCATCGCTTCTAGATTTGGCGATGCTATTAAAAGATTGTTGTTTATTTTTTTGTAAATTTGCAACTTTTTTTCTAAGTGCTTCAACTTTTTTTTTATATTCTTCGGGCGCTAAAGCTTTTTTTTGAGAAATTAAGTCAGACTCTTCTTTTCTGATTCCTTCTTCTTGTTTTACAAATTTTTCAGATTCTGATTTAAATTTTTTCTTTAATTTTTTTTGTGCATCACCACCGGCTTTACTAAAATTCAATACTTTATCAAAATCAATAAAATGAATACTATTTGCAAAAGAATTAAAAGAATAACTTAAGAGGAATATTGTGATAAAAATTAATTTTTTCATATGTTATTTAATTTAAAAAGTGGTTCCTAATCTAAAATTAAAACTTTCAGTTACATCTGTACTAGCTTTTGAGATGTTTTGCGAGAATATAAAGGTCATTGGACCAACAGGAGATGACCAAGCCGTATTAACTCCAACTGAAGATCTTAATTTATTTGAGTCATCCATATTTTTATCATAATCAACATGCCAAATATTACCAACGTCAAGAAATAAACCTACATCAGTTTTTGTAGACTCTGGTAAAAAATTAGGTAATGCTACCTCAAGATTTGTTGCAGCTGAATAATTTCCACCCACATAATCAATTCCATCTTTAGGGCCAACTTTACCAGCCTCGAACCCTCTTAATCTACTCGTAGGTATGCTTAATCTTTTACTAGGTCGCACATCTTTATTATTTAACCCATTAATAGCGGAACCATAAAATTTAAATGCAACAACAGCATCTTGTGAGGGCGAATAGTATTTGCTAAAGGCGTAAGTATTTTTTAAGTATGGAGAGTCAGCATAAATAGGAACTCCTTGTCTGAATGTTGAAATATAACCATCTGTAGGTGCATAAACATTATTACGTTTATCTAAAGAAATAGCATAGTCTAAACTTACGTCTGTAAAAGTTCCTTTTTGTTTTTTCAATGCTTCAGAAGCTGTATCTTTTACTTTTAAATCGTCGTATGATAATGAAATTTGAGGAGATAAGAAAATATCTCTGTATTGTTCAAAACGAGTCCCAATACCTGTTGAAACAATATTGTTTTTGTAACCAGAGTCAGGTTTGTCATTAGAAGTATTGGACACAAAATAATTTAAAGAATTTCCTGAAAAATTATAATTAGGTTGATTTACTTCTAAAGCGCCTGAAAAGGTTTCTTTACTTACATCTAAATTTGTTGAAACTGCAATACCTTTTCCTAGCCAATTATTTTCAGTAATATTAAATGCAAACGAACCGCCGTTCGTTCCAATACCAGCGCCAGCGCTTATTTCACCAGTTGGTTTTTCTTCTACTTCAATATCAATTATTTTTTGGTCTTCATTTGATCCATCAATTATTTTTTTCTTTACTTTAGCAAATATGTTTCTTGATTTAATTTTTGCAATAGATTGTTCTATTTTCAAGTTGTTGAACGGGTCACCTTCATCTAGCAGCAATTCTGATCTAATAACTGATTCATTTGTGACTGTATTTCCTAAAATATTAATTCTTTCTACTAATTTCTTTTGGCCTTCATAAATATTAATTTTTATTTCAATATTATCATCTGATAAAATTTCATTTACTGAGTGCTCTACAAATTGTAAATCATTATTTACAATTAGAAGATCCAACTCATCTAATAACTTTTTAACTAAAAATGGGGAATAGTATTTACCTATAGTTTCTTTATATTCATCTTGTAGTCCTAGGAATGCTTTTTTGTCCAGTACATCTGCGATATTAGTACTAATTTTATTTATCTTATATCTAGTACCTGCGCTAATTGTATAAGTCAGAGTAGTAGAATTGTCTTTACTAACTTCGGCGTTGCTAGATAATACTTGAACATCATAATAGCCGATTGATTTATAATAATTAGTTAGTAAACGTACATCTAGCTCAAGATTATTATTACTTAAAAACGTATTTTTTGATAAAATTTTCCAAAATTTTTTTTCCTCTGAAACAATAATATCTCTTAGCCTTTTATTTTTAATTTTTTTATCGCCTATAAAATTAATTTTAGAGATATTTGTTTTTTTTCCTTTGTCTAGTACAAATACAAGATTAATTCGATTTTCATCAAATCTTTGAATTTTTGCCTCAACGCTTGCAAAGTTGTATCCTAAATAAGCATAGATTTTTTTTAGAATATTAATATCCTGCGTCAGGTTGTTTTCTATAAAGCTTTCCTTTGCTTGAAGCGTAAGTTTCTCTAGAACTTCTTTTTTTCTAGTATTATTTTTTTCACCTATTATGTCTATTGAATTTATGCTTGGATATTCTTTAACTCTTATACTTAATAAGCCATTATTTAAATCAATTTTTACGTCTTCAAAAAAATTTGTTCCGTACAATTTTTTTAGCATTTCATTTAATTCAAAAGCAGAATAATTTTTACCAATATCTATATCACCATAAACACCAACAGTTTCTTTACTAATTCTGTCATTTCCATTGAGTTCAAATTTTTTAACTATTTCAGCAGCTAAATTGAAAAAAAATAAATAGAAAATAATAGTATAAATTTTAAACATTAATGTGACTTCTTTCTTTCAATAATTTTTAAAGCTGTTTTTCGCGCCCAACCATCAATAACGTAGATATTTTTTACACTATCAGCAGATAAGTTTGAAGTTTTTATATAACTTTTATCCTTAATAACAAGTTTCAAAAAGTTAACAATATCAGTAAAATTTATATTATTGTTAAGAAATTCATCAACAAATATTTCATTTGCAGCATTAATTATAATTGCTGATGATTTTCCCCTGTTCATTTCGGGTATTAAGTTTAAAGACGGAAATCTTTTTTTATCAACTTTGAGAAAAGTTAAATTTTGAATTTTATCATAATTTTTTATTTTTTTATTAAAAAATTTATTGTAATTAAAATTTTTTAATAAAGCATTAGCAATAGGAATTCTCATATCTGGTAAATGATATAAATAAACCGACGTTCCATTATTAAGTTTAATGATTGCATGAATAAGTGAGTTTGGGTGTATTATAATTTCATATTTTTTTAAACTAAAAGGAAAAAGCCTTACTGCTTCTGTAACTTCTAAAACTTTATTCATTAAAGTTGCAGAGTCTACAGAAATTTTTTTACCCATACTCCATTTTGGATGTTTTATTGCATTTATTGGTTTAATGTTTTTGAATTTGTTCAGGTTAAGATTAAGAAAGGGTCCACCTGAAGCTGTTATATAGATTTTTTCTATTTGATTTATTAATTGATTTTGAAGAAGCATATTTATCGAAAAGTGTTCTGAATCAATCGGGACTATTTCCGTTTTATATTTGACAGAATTTTTTTTAATCAAATGCCAACCACATATAATTGCTTCTTTATTTGCTATAAGTATTTTTTTACTCATTTTTGTGAATATTATTGTAGGTTCTAAACCTGCTATGCCAGGGATAGCTGAAACAGTAGTATTAATTTTATTTGTATATTTCTGAACATTTTCAAACGAATTTAAAATAATAATTTTTTTGTTTTGATATTCTTTTTTAATCTTTAAAAAAATATTTTTATTATTTATAACTAAAATATTAGGTTTAAAACTTTTTACCTGATTAACTATTTTTAAATAATTTTTATTTGCAGCTAATAATTCTACACGATATTCATTGGATTTTTTTAGTACTTGTAATGTTGACTGTCCTATTGAACCAGTTGAACCTAAAATTGCAATACTTTTTTTTTTCATTTAAATAAATCTTAAAATTTTTAATAAGGAGCAAAATAATAAAACAAAAATTAAACCATCAATCCTATCAAGGACTCCTCCATGACCTGGTAAAATATTGCTAATATTTTTTATTTTTATTTTTCTTTTTAAAAAAGATACAAAAAGATCTCCAAGCTGACATACTATAGAAATACAAGTAGTAATTAATAAAAATTTAATTTCTAAAAAGTTGATTAGAAGTTT
The DNA here is from genome assembly GCA_016777565.1 of Pelagibacteraceae bacterium. Taxonomy (GTDB): domain Bacteria; phylum Pseudomonadota; class Alphaproteobacteria; order Pelagibacterales; family Pelagibacteraceae; genus Pelagilacustribacter. Next base: position 27,431 of record JADHRF010000002.1, on the reverse strand, counting down.
ACCTAAAAAGTGTAATTGAAAAAAATTTATCAAAAATAATGACGTTGAACTTAAGATAATTGAACCTATAGAACCCGAGTATGTTTTGTTTGGGCTTATCTTTGAAAGTTTCTTTCCTTTAAAAATTTTTCCGAATGTATATCCGCCGATATCAGATAAAAAAGTAGAACATAAAATCCAAAAAAGAATTGTTAAAGAGTAATTATTATCACCTCTCAAATAATAAAAAGAATAAAATGAAAGGATTAATAAAAAAGATGATAAGAAAATAAATAATAAATTTTTAGTATTCTGTATTATTTCATAAATCGATAAACAAAAAAATAATATTAATAAAACTAGTAAGTAATTACCTGAATTCAGTGTGGCAAAAAATAAAATTGGTAAAAGGATTATTGAAGTAAATATTCTACGTAAAAATTCTACTTTCATAAGATCATATACCTCCAAAGTTTCTTTTTATTTTATAATATTTTCTAATAATTTTACTATAATCTCCTTTTGTAAAATCAGGCCATAATTTATCTATAAAAAATATTTCAGCATAAGCTAATTGCCAAAGCATAAAATTACTTAATCGTTTCTGACCCCCTGTTCTTATGAGTATGTCTGGAAATGATAAATTATTATATAAATTTTTTTTTATATTTTCCTCTGTTGCTTTTTGTGAACGTTGAATTATTCTTTTAATTGAATTGATAATTTCAGATTTTGACCCATAATTTATGGCAAGATTAATTGTTATTTTTTTATTTTTTTTAGTTTTTCTAATTACATTTCTTAAAATATTTTTTATTTTTAATGGTAGTTTTTGAATCTCTCCTGAAATTACTATTCTAATATCATTTTTCATAATATTATTTATTTCTTTATTAAAATAAATTTTGATTAAGTTAAAAAGATAATTTATTTCTGATTTTGGTCTTTTCCAATTTTCTGTTGAAAAAACATAAAATGAAATTATTGGTATTTTAAATTGTGTAGAACTTTCAACAATTTTTTGAACTGTCTTAACACCTGCTAAGTGACCGTAATTTCTACTTCTTTTTTTTTTGAGGCCCCATCTTCCATTGCCATCCATGATAAAGGCAATGTGATTAAGTTTGTTCATACCTGAAGGATTTCTTTTTCTTTTTCAGATAAAATTTTTTCAATATTAGTTATGTGATCGTCTGTAACTTTTTGAATATTTTTTTCAAAAACTTTATTTTCATCCTCACTAATTTTTTTATCTTTTATAAGTTTTTTAAGTTCATCATTACCTTCTCGTCTTATGTTTCTTATGGAAACTTTATTTTTTTCACCAATTGTTTTTAATATTTTTATTAAATCTTTTCTTCTTTCTTCTGTTAAGTCAGGTATTCTTAATCTTAAAACTGATCCGTCGATTTGTGGATTTATTCCAAGGTCAGATTTTTGTAGGGCAGAGTCTACTGCTTTAACATTTGATTGATCCCATACTTGAACCGTAATTAATCTTGCTTCTGGTACACTTACAGTAGCTAGTTGATTGATGGGCATCATTTGCCCGTAAACATCTACTTTGATCATATCTAGCATCGATGCATTAGCTCGTCCTGTTCTAATTGATCCCAAATCTTTTTTAAATGATTGAATGGTTTTATCCATTTTAATTGAATATTCTTTTTCATTAAACTCTTTACTCATTACTTAAATTCCTTCGCCAACTTTATATCTTGTAAAATCTATAATTTTTATATCATTTTCTTTTAATATATCTGAAACTTTTTTTTTAGAGTCCATAATCCATATTTGATTTAATAACGTATTATCAGAAATAAATTTGTTAATTTTACCTTTTGATATTTTTTCTATCATCTCCGGTTGTTTTCCTGAGTTCAATAACTCGGCTTTTATAATATCCATTTCTTTATCAATAATTTCTTTTTTTAAATCTTTTTGATCTAAACTCATTGGTGACATAGCTGAAATATGCATTGCAATTTTTTTTCCGATATCATTATTATTTTTTTTGGAAGTTTTAACTATTGAAACTATCTTTCCAATATTTGGTTCTACAGAGCCATGTATATAAAAAGAGTTTTCTCCGTTACTATTGTCAAAAAATATTGCTCTTCTTAATGTTATCTTCTCACCAATCTTTGCAATTAAATCTATTAAATTTGTTTCTACAGATAAATTATTCTTCATAATAGATTTATTTATTTTTGACAGGTCAGCTTTATTTTTAAAGTTGATGTCTGCTATTTCTTTACAAAAAGAAATAAATTCATTATTTTTTGCTACAAAGTCTGTTTCACTATTTATTTCAATTAAAGAAATTAATCCGTCTCTTTCTTCAACTAAGCAGAGCCCTTCTGAAGCTGTACGACTCATTTTATTTGTAGCTTTTGCTATTCCTTTTTTTCTTAAAAATTCAATAGCTTTATCTAAGTCTCCATTTGTTTCATCTATAGCTAGTTTACAATCTTTAAAACCTACTCCTGTGATTTCTCTTAGTTTTTTTACGCTTTCAAGCAAATCTTTACTGGACATAAAATTAAATTTAATTAGATTTTTTTTTTTCTAGTGAATTTTTGTCTTCTTTATTTTCTTTTTTTTTTGTTTTTATTTTCTCTTGAATTTCTTTTTCTGTAGATTTTGTTTCTATAAATTTTGAAGCGGTAAGAATTGTGTTTTTAAATAAGTCACAGTATAAATTTATTGATCTTCTAGCGTCGTCATTCCCTGGAATTGGAAATTGTATATCTGTAGGATCAGAGTTTGTATCAAGAATAGCAACTATAGGTATATTAAGTTTTTGCGCTTCTGCAACTGCTAGCGATTCTATATTAGTATCAATGATAAAAATCATTTGTGGAATTTTTTTCATGTCCGCTATGCCTCCCAATGATCTTTGAAGTTTTTCTTTTTCTTTGCCAAGTTTCAAAATTTCTTTTTTTGTAAAGCCAGTATCTTCTTTTGAAAGTCGATCTTCTAGCATTTTCAATCTTTTGATTGAGTTTTGAATTGTATTCCAGTTAGTTAACATTCCTCCGAGCCATCTATAATTTACATAATATTGATCTGTTTCTTTTGCTAAGCTTGTAATCTGCTCCGAAGCTTGTTTTTTTGTAGATACAATCAAAATCTTTCCCCCATTGGAAATGCATTTGTAGACTTCTGATAACGCATTTTTGAAATAAACTACGGTTTGTGTAAGATCGATTATATGTATAGAATTTTTCTCACCAAAAATGAACTTTTTCATTTTTGGATTCCATCTCAAGGTTTTGTGCCCAAGATGAACTCCAGCTTCTAATAATTGTTTAATATTGACTTCAGGTATATTCATAGTTTTTCCGGTTAATCCACCACAGCAAACCTCTTGCGAGACCGGTAGGATTTTACTCCTTAACGCTGTGTGCGAAATTATGCTCTCTTACATTTAAAAATTTAACAAATCAAGCTTCTAAAGGCTTATTTTTTTAACGTATTCCTTGTTTTTTATTAAATTAAATAAATTAAAATCAAATTTTCTAGTCCTATCCAGCTCAAATCTGTAATTTTTACTATTATCTTTCAGGACAACTCTAATTTTAGTCTCTCCGTTTTTACTCAACAATTCATTAAGTTCTTTAAGCATTTTTTTATCACTTAATTCAATTAAGACACTTTCGTACGTTTTGTTAACTAGGTCAGATAAATCCACTAATTTTTTAATATTTATTCTTCGTTGTGTATTTTGTAAGTTAGATCTTTCTTTTTGAAGGGTAAGAATAAAAGAATTAGACTCTTTTAATTTCTCTCTATTTAAATTCAAAATATCTGAAAATAAAAAAATTTCAAACTCACTGTTGTTATCACTAAATTTTACTATGGCAAATGAGGTTCCTTTTGCACTTTTCTTTTCTTGAATAGACATGATTGTACCAGCTACTAAAGACTCAGATTTATCACTGTTTATAAAATTTTTATAAGACTCTATTTCTAATTGAGTAAAAAATTCCTTATATTCATTAAGAGGGTGATCTGAAATATAAAATCCTAAAGATTTAAATTCTTCTGATAATAACTCTTTGCTTGACCACTCTTCGGATGATCCAAATTCAAAATTTTCATTTTCTTCATTATTATCAACATTAAAAAGATTATTCTGATTGCTAATTTTTTCATCATATTTACTTTTAATAGTTGAAATAATTTTTGGTATAGACTCTATTAACTTTTTTCTATTTGATTCAATTTCATCAAATGCGCCTGCTTTCACCAAGCCTTCAAGTTGAAGTTTGTTTACATCTTTTGGATTTACACGGTTTATAAAATCTATAATTGATTTAAATTTTCCATTCTTTTCTCTCTCGTTTATAATGTTAGAAATTGCCTCAAAACCTACGCTTTTTATAGCACCTAAGCCATAAAATATTTTATTAGTTTCAGCTTTAAATTCTGAAAAACATTTATTGATTGACGGTCTTACTACTTCTACGTTTAATCTTTTTAACTCCTCTACATACTCACGAAGTTTACTGGTGTTAGTTAATGTAGTAGACATAGATGCAGCTATAAATTCTTCTTTATAATAAGTTTTTAAATAAGCAGTTTGGTATGCAATAAAAGCATATGCTACAGCATGACTTTTATTGAATCCATAATCTGCAAAAGGTTCTATTTTAGTAAAAACGTAACTAGCAACATCTTTTTTTATTCCATTCTTGATAGCTCCTGCGACAAATTTTTCTTTTTGTTTTTCAAGTTCAACTCTTTTTTTTTTACCCATAGCTCTTCTGAGAATATCGGCTTCTCCGGCTGTGAAGCCAGCGAGCTTCTGAGCTATTTGCATTACTTGCTCTTGATAAATAATAATCCCGTAAGTTGGTTTTAAAATTTTTTCTAAAGTTTCATGAATATAGTCTGGATTTTTATGACCGTTTTTGCATTCATTATATATCGGAATATTGCTCATTGGTCCTGGCCTATACAAAGCAACAAGAGCCACAATATCTTTAAACTCTGTTGGTTTCATTTGTCGCAAAGTTTCTCTTACACCCGTGCTTTCTAATTGAAAAAGACCAGTTGTTTCACCAGTAGTTAATAATTTAAAAACATTTGGGTCTTCAAGATCAATTTTGCTAATGTCTAAATTAATTTTTTTTTGTGACAACATTTTTATTGTTTTATTAATGACTGTAAGAGCTGTAAGACCTAAAATATCAAATTTAACTAAACCAGCATTTTCAGAAGAATGCATATCAAACTGCGTAGACGGTAAAATTAAATCAGCAGAATGATCTTTGTACAAAGGAACTTGCTCAGATAAATTTTCTCCAGCAATAACAACACCTGCAGCATGTGTAGCCATATTTCTATTCAGTCCCTCTAATTTTAATGAAAGCTCAATTAATTTTTCAACTTTTTTATTATTTTTAACTTCTTCTTTAAATCTGGGCTCTCGATCAATAGATTCTTGGAGTGACAAAGGTCTTGAAGGATCAAACGGTATCATCTTACTTATTCTGTCAACATGACCGTAGGGTAAACCTAAAACTCTACCAACATCTCTTAAGGCCATTCTGGCTTTTAGTTTTCCAAAAGTAATAATGTGTGCTACGCCATCCTTATATTTAGATTTCAAATATTCAAAAACTAAATTTCTTTTCTCTTCACAAAAATCTATATCAAAATCCGGCATTGATATTCTGTCTGGGTTTAAAAAACGTTCAAATATTAAATCAAATTCAATAGGGTCAATATCAGTGATATCTAAACAATATGCTACTAATGAACCGGCACCAGAACCTCTCCCTGGTCCAACAGGAATATTATTTTTTTTAGACCAACGTATATAATCAGAAACAATTAAGAAGTAACCAGAGTAATTCATTGAATTAATAATGTTAATTTCATGAGTTAGTCTATCTTCGTATAATTTATATATTTCATTGGTGTTTTTTTCTTTGTTTTTTTTAATAATAAAGTTATTTAAACGATTTTTTAGTCCCTCATTGGCTTGCAGCAGTAATTCTTGTTCTACAGTTACATTTTGTTTAGTCTTAATTGTGGGCAGTACTGGCACAGATTTTTTTGGTTTAAAATTAAATCTATAAGGAAAATTGTAATTATTTTCTAATGCTTCAGGAATATCTTTAAATAATTCAATTAATTCTTCATTTTTCTTCAAATAATGTTGGTCATTATATTTTACTCTATTGCTTTCATTGATAAAATTCTTTTGACCTATACAAACTAATGCATCATGAGCTTCGTGCATATCTTTCGTTAAATAAAAAACTTCTTGTGTTGCTATAAGTGGAACCTGATACTTTAAAGACAGTCCGATCATGTAACTTTCAAAGTTTTGTTCTTCAAAATCGTTGTGTCTCTGAATTTCAAAATAAAATTTGTCCTTGAAAATTTTTTTAAGGTTTTTTGTTAATTCTTCAATTTGCTTTAATTTGTTTAATTTAAACAACTTTCCAAAAAGTCCATAAAAATTACCACTCAATAAAATTAAGTCTTTGTTGTTGCCGTTTAGCTCATTAATTTTACAATGAGGATCATTCTTTTCATTAGACTTTAGGTAGCTCTTAGAGGATAAAGATATTAAATTTTTATATCCTAAAGATGTGGTGCTAAACAATGGAAGCCTGCCAATAATACCCTCTAGGTAAAAATTTATTTGAGTACCAATTATAGGTTGAGTTCCCGATTTACTAACTTTTTCAGCAAATTCTAAGGCACCACATAAATTATAACTATCACATATGCCGATGCTCTGAATTTTATTATTTTTACAATAACTTGCTAGGTCTTCAATTTTTATAGCCCCTTCACAAATAGAGTACTGTGTATGTATTTTAATATTATTAAATACTCTGACATTAAGCATTTGATCTTTTTATATGACCGTTCAAAATACTCAACTTGTAATCTGCTTTGTTTGCAAGTTCTCTATTGTGAGTTGCAAAAATTATAGTTTTGCTCAATTTTTTTAATTTTAAAAAATAAGAAAAAATTTCAAAAGATGTTTTGTAATCTAAATTGCCCGTCGGCTCATCAGCTAGAATAAGGTCGCATTCTGAAATTAAAGCTCTTGCAATTGCAACTCTCTGTTGTTCTCCTCCTGATAATTCATCTGGAAAATGATTGTGTCTACTCGATAGATTGAATTTATTAAGAATAAATTTTGCTTTTTTATAAGATTGTTTTTTGTCCTCGTTTCTTATTATCAGTGGCATTACAACATTCTCTAAAGCTGTAAAATCATGAAGAAGGTTATTGTTTTGAAATATTATCGAAATATTATTTTTCCTCATATGATTTTTTTCATCCTCATTTAATTTATTTAAATTGGTATTCCTAAAAAATATCTCTCCGGAGTCAACTTTGTCTAAAAGAGATATCATGTTTAATAAAGTTGATTTTCCTGATCCGGAAGGGCCCACTAGAGCAACAAGATCCCCTTTTTTTATTTCTAGGCTTAAATCTCTAAAAATATTAACTTTTCCATTTTTGTGGTCAAAAGATTTTTTTATTTTATTAAATTTTAATATATTTTTACTCATATTTTAAAGCAAGAATTGTATTCATTTTCGTGATTGAAAGTGCTGGAATTAAAGATGCAACAGTTGTTGTGATTATTGATAATAAAAATATTATTAGTATTGAAATAGGATCTATTTCACTTGGCATTTTGTCTAAAAAATAAATATCAGCTGGAAAAATTTCTATTTGTAAAATATTTGATAGAAAAATTCTTATTGGTTCTATGTATACGGCAACTAAAGTCCCTAAAACCATCCCAGCGACAGTAGCAGTTAAACCTATTGTAAAGCCAGTTAAAAAAAAGGATTTTACAATAGATTTGTCACTTAAACCCAAAGTCTTGAGTATTGCTATTTCTTTAGTTTTATTCTTTATTAAAATTGTTAATCCTGAAATAATATTAAAAGCTGCAACAATAATAATAAGTGTTAAAATTATAAACATAACATTTCTTTCAACTTTCAAAGCTCCAAAAAAAGATTTATTCAAATCAATCCAGCTATAAATAAAAAAATTATTATCTAGATTATTAATTCTGTCTTTTATTTCATCAGCATCAAGAGGCACTGGAAGATAAATTTCTAAGTAAATATCTTCTTCAGTTTTATTAAAAAAATTTAAAGTCTGATTTAAATTAAGAAAAATTACATTTTGGTCAAATTCATAAAAACCACTACTAAATATGCCATTAACAATAAATATTTCTTGCTTTGGCAAACCTCCAAAAGGTGTAGTTATAAAAGATGATGATAGTAAATTTATTTTATCACCGACTTGTAAATTTAAATCTATGGCTAATTGACTCCCAACAATCACCTCATTTTTTTTAATATTGTATTTATCTCCCTCAATCAAAATTTTCTTTAGAAAAGTAGAATTTTTTTTATTTTTTTGATCAAGTCCTTTAATTATAACTCCCTTGGTAGTCTCTGTTTTCATAACTACTCCTTCACCGCTAAAGGAATTTTGAAACTCAATTTTTTTAAAATTATCATTAAGTTTTTTTTTAAAATCATTATTAATTTTATTATTATTATAAGGCTTGATGATTAAATGCGGATTAAAACCAAGAATTTTATTTGTAAGATCTGTTCTGAAACCATTCATTACAGACATTACTATTATTAAGATTGCTACGCCTAACATAATCCCAATAAATGAAAATGTTGATATAACTTTCAAAAAACCTTCTTTTTTTTTAGGTTTTAAATTTCTTGATGCTATTAATTTTTCTACTGGACTAAACAATTTATTTTTTTAATTTTTGTTTTATCTCTTTTAAGCTTAACATTGTGGCAATTTTTCCAACTTCTTTAAATTCAAATTTGTCATCCTCTGACTTTGATCCGATGATAATTTGATAAGGTATACCTAATAAATCATGTTTTTTAAACTTAGCTGAAATATTTTCATTAACATCATCTAATAACACGTCTATTTTATTTTCTTTTAATTCTTGGTAAATTTTTAAAGCTTTTTTTGAATTCTCGTCATTATTTTTATTTATACTTGGAATAATAACCAAATCAAAAGGTGAAACAGATCTAGGCCATTTCATTACATCGTCTATAAATTTTGCCTCAATAATTGCTCCAATTAATCTAGAAACACCTATTCCGTAAGAGCCCATTTTGACGGCTACTTTTTTTCCTTCAGGATGATCAACTAAACAATTTAAGGGTTTAGAATATTTTTCACCAAAATAGAAAATATGTCCAACTTCTATTCCTTTAGCTTTTATTTGGTTTTCTTTTTTTATTTTTTTTTCAAATTCATCTTTGTTAAATTTTTCATCTGTTGCTGAATAGAATGAAGAAAAATCACTCCTCATTTTTTCTAATGAATCTTTACTAAAATTATAACTATTTAATTTAATATCAAAAATATTTTTATCTGTAAAAATATTGCTTTCCCCGGTTTCTGCGAGAATTATAAATTCGTGTGATAAATCTCCACCAATGGGGCCAGTGTCTGCGGCCATCGGTATTGCCTGAAGCTCAAGTCTATTAAAAGTTTTTAAATAAGCATAAAACATTTTATTATATGAATGTTTTGCTTTTTCATCATCGATATCAAAAGAATATGCGTCTTTCATATAAAACTCTCTACATCTCATTATTCCAAATCTTGGTCTTATTTCGTCTCTAAATTTCCATTGGATATGGTAAAGTAGTTGAGGTAACGATTTGTAAGATTTTATACTAGACCTAAAAATTTCAGTTATTAGTTCTTCATTTGTAGGACCATAAAGCATTTCTCTTCCTTGGCGATCTTTAATTCTTAACATTTCTTCGCCGTAGTCATTGTACCTCCCACTTTCTTTCCAAATATCAGCTGATTGGATTGTAGGCATTAGCATTTCTTGAGCACCAATTTTATTTTGTTCCTCTCTAACGATAGACTCAATTTTTTTCATAATTTTAAATCCTAAAGGAAGCCATGAATATATTCCAGCGGCTGATTGTTTTATCATGCCTGTTCTCAACATTAATTGATGTGATTTTATTTTCGCATCAGTAGGAAGATCTTTTGTTAAAGGCAAAAATAAATTTGATAATAACATTATTGTAGATAACCTCTTAAATTCAAATAATTATTAATTACAAGATAATATATAACTGCAAAAATTATTGAAGTAATTAAAGTTGTAATCAAAAATTTTTTAAGAATCCTTGGATTTTTAGGTGCGCCAGGATCATTTCCTTTGAGATTAGTTGAGAATTCTACGTTCTGTGATTTCACTCCGATGGGCAGCACGGAAAAGAAAACTATCCACCAGATACAAATATAAACAATGATAGCTCCTGTTGTTCCCATTAGAGTCTAGATATATTAATTGTTGTGTAAGGTTTTTTTCCCGTCTTATTTTTTACTATTTTTTTGCAGTTTTGCTTTAATATTTCTATTAAATTTTGTTCTTGCTTTTTGCTTTGAACAGAAAATGTTCTACAAATATTATCTATTTCATCTTCCATGTCAAAAATTAAAGTATCGGAAATTTCTTCAACGGGAATTCCTTTAAATGAAATTATAGGTTTTTTTATTTTTCCACTATTATCGATTAATATTGTAACTTCTAAATATCCATTAGTGGCTATATTTTTTCTCTCTTTAATAGAGCTAGAATCTTCTTTAACGCCAACAATACCGTCTAAATACATTCTACCTGATGGAGCTTTATCAATAACCTGAGGATTATTATTTGAGTCAATCTTTATAATATCACCATTTTCTATTTGTAAGGTGTGTGGCACTTTCATCTGTTTAGCAAACTTAGCCTGTTCTTGCATATGTCTATGTTCACCATGAACAGGTATTACTGATCTAGGTTTTACCCAGTCATACATATCTTTTAAATCATCTCTATTAGGATGTCCTGACACATGAACAAACGAATTCTCTTCTGTGATAATTTCAATTTCGTTTTTAACTATTTCATTGTGCATTGCGTAAAGTTTTTTTTCATTTCCTGGTATAATTTTGGAAGAAAAAATTATAGTATCACCTTTTTCTAAATAAACATCAGGATGAATACCATTGACTATCCGTTTAGTAGCTCCCATTGGTTCACCTTGACTACCGGTGCTTAAATAAATAATTTTTTCACGCGCAATTTTTTTTGCTTCACGAGGATCTATAGGATCTATTAAGTTTTGTAGATAGCCACACTGTCTAGCAGCTTTATAAATTCTATGCATAGATCTACCCACTAACGAAATTTGTCTATTTGTTTTTTTAGCACAGTAAAAGACTGTTTCCATACGAGCCACGTTAGAGGCAAATGTGGTTACTATTATTTTTTTTTTTTGTTTTGCTATAATATTTAATAAGCTTTCACGAACATCCGACTCTGATCCAGCTCTACCTTCGTTAAAAACATTTGTAGAGTCACAAATCATGGCAAGAACATTTTGATTACCAATTTCTTTTAATTTTTTTTCGTCAACTTTTTCACCAATTAATGGGTTAGAATCACATTTCCAATCACCTGTATGTAAAATAATACCAGCTGGAGTTTTTATGCTTAGCCCATTAGGTTCTAAAATTGAATGAGTCAAAGTAATAAAATCTATTTCAAATTCACCTAACTTTATTTTTCCATTAAGTTGAACAATCTTAAGATAGTTTGTTATATCAATTTTTTTTTCTTTAAATTTTTCCTTGACCAATGCTGCTGTAAAAGGTGTGGCATATATTTTACATTTTAATTCAGGCCATATAACTGCAACAGAACCAATATGATCTTCGTGAGCATGGGTAAGTACAATTCCTAAAAGATCTTTTTTTTTATCTATAAGAAAACCTGGGTCAGGATATATTAGATCTATACCTGGTATAGAGTCGTCAGCAAATGTAACGCCCATGTCTACTACAATCCATTTCTCATTGTCTTCTTTTCCATAAGCATAAAGATTTAAATTCATGCCTATCTCCCCTGAACCACCAAGAGGACAAAATAAAAGTTGTTCTTTGCTCATTTGATTAAATTTTTATAAATAAACATAATTCCTTTTATAGTAATATGTCTTTCAATTATTGCATTATTATTAATAAATTTAGCAAACATGCTTGCATATCCGCCTGTTAAAATTATTTTAAAATTTGTTTTAAATTTCGAATTAATTTTTTTAATTATATTTAGTATTAAACCTTGGTATCCCCAAAGAAAACCAGCATTAAGAGCGTCTTTTGTGTTTTTTCCAAATATTTTAGAATTAGATTTTAATTCAAATATGGGTAGTGAGGCAGTAGAGTTGCTCAAATTCAAAATTGATAACTTTATTCCAGGGGCAATGACACCACCTTCATAAATTCCTGGTTTTTTTATTATATCAAATGTAGTTGCCGTTCCAAAATCCACAATTAAACAGTTCGTTTTAAACAATTTAAAAGCACCGATTGAATTTGCTATTCTGTCTGAACCAAGATCTTTATAGTTGTCTATATTAATTTTTAAAATTTTTTTTAAAGGTAGGCTCTTTAGTTCAATAGTTTTAAAATTTTTATTAATTAGAAATTTATTAATTTTATTATAAATTTTTGGGACAACGCTAGAGAATAATATATTTTTTTTTATTTTTTTTTTTAGAACTGAATTAAAAAATTTATTTATATTATTATTAATAAGCAGATTTTTTGTTTCAATGATATATTCTTTTACAATTCTGGAATTATTGTTGACTAAACAAATTTTGGTTGATGTATTTCCAATATCTCCTACTAAATAATTCATTTCTTTAAATATATTTTTTTTTAACATAAGTAAAATTATTATTAGTTAGATCATAAATCATCTTTTCATAAATATTTTTTATTTTTTTTATGACCTTTAAGTTTTTGATATTTTTTTTAGCATGATTACTTAGGCTAGTTGCAGAAAATTCATTGTTATTGGGCACTATTAAAGTATTAATGCCTATGCCTGTAATTAAAAACTTTTCGTTATTGTGTTCAATTACTTCTTGTAGAATCCCGCAAAATTTTTTTTTTTCAATTAATAAATCATTCGGTTTTTTGACTGAAATATTTTTTTTTGTATAGGTCTGAAGAATCTTTTTTATAATTTTTGCATTTAATACTAAAAAATTTTTAATTTTTAGATTGCTAAAATTAACTTTATAAAATATTGAGATAAAAATATTTCCTTTTTTTGAGATCCATTTCTTACCCATAGTTCCTCTACCTTTTGTTTGTATGTCAGATATAATTAAACCAGATGAACGATTGTATAGTTGAATTAATTTTATGGCTTTATCATTAGTGCTCTTTACACTCTTAAATTTAGTTATCTTTAACTTCATTAGTTAATTATTAATGTCTCTACGATAGTATTTAAAAATGATGGGTATATAAAAAATGTTATTAGTATTAAGCTACTCAAAAATAGAGTCGTTGAAATTCCTAAATTTTTTATCTTATCAAGAGATTTACTTACATCATTAAAATAAATAATTTTTATAACTCTTAGATAGTAAAAAGCAGAGATTACTGTACTGAGCAATCCTATAATTGCTAGCGTATACATCTCGTTTTCTATTACGGCTACAAAAATATAAAATTTTGCAAAAAAACCAGCTAATGGAGGTATGCCTGCTAATGAAAATAAAATAATTAATAGCGCTATTGATAAAATTGGATGATGTTCAGATATGCCCGATAGATCATCAAGCTTCTCGCAATACTTTCCTTCTCTTTTCATAGAAAAAATACAAGCAAACATTCCAAGATTCATTATCACGTAAATAGTAATATAAGTAATACTGCTGCTATAACCCAAAGTCGTATTAGTAGAAATTCCCGCCAAAGCGAAACCAATATGCCCGATAGAACTATATGCTATAAGTCTTTTAATATTTGATTGACCAATTGCTGCTACTGCACCTAAAATCATAGAAGATAAGGAAATAAAAATTAAAATAGGCTGCCATTGATCTGCTATATCGTTAAAAGGTATTTGCATAAATCTAATGAAAACAGCTATGCCAGCAATTTTAGGAACTACTGCAAAAAAACTTGTAACAGAACTTGGTGATCCTTCATAAACATCTGGGGTCCACATGTGAAATGGGACAGCAGAAACTTTAAAGGCTAAACCTACTAAAATAAAAACCATAGCAAACACTGTTCCTATATTTTCAGTATTTGTATTTAATTTAATAATTTCAAAGTTTGTTGACCCACTAAATCCATAAAGAATAGAACAACCGTATAGTAATAATCCTGAAGCCAATGAGCTCAAAATAAAATATTTTAATCCTGACTCATTGGATTTTAAATTATCTCTATCCAGCGATGCTAATATGTATAATGATAATGACTGTAATTCTAAACCCAAGTAGAAAAGAATTAAGTCATTTGCACTAATCATGATAAACATTCCTAAAACTGAAAGAAGTAATATTAAAGAATATTCAAAATAATTAATTTTAGTTTCTTTTATAAAATTTTGTGTAATTATAAGTGTAAAAAAAGTACCTACTAATATAAGTATTTTAAAGAAATTTGTAAAAGAATTAGAAACAAAACTGTCAGAAAATAGCTTAAATGAATCATTGAAAGAATTGAAAATGATTAATATTAAGGCAATTACAATTCCATAAACAATACTTGTTACAAGAATGTAACTATTTTTAAAAAAAACTCCAATCATTAAAGTCGATAATATTGAAATTGTAAGAAATATTTCAGGTAAGAAGAAATTTATATTTTCCATTATTTCACTGTGTTTAGAATTAAATTTAATTGATAATCATTAATTAATTTTTCTACTGAAACATGAATGGTATCTAAAATTAAATTTGGATAAAAACCAAGAAATAAAGTTAGTCCTGCAAGCAAGAATAGTATAAGACCTTCGGATAAATTTAAATCTTTTAATTCACTTAATTCTTTTTTTTCTAACTTCCCAAAGATTACCCTTTTATATAACCAAAGCATATAAGCTGCACCTAAAATAACTCCAATACTTGCTAGTATAGCTACCAAAAAATTCTTTTGAAAAGCACCTAATAAAACTAATATTTCACCAACAAATCCACTAGTTCCTGGAAGACCAATAGCTCCTAACATAAATACTGCGAATACTAATGAGTATTTTGGAAGAATATTAACTAATCCACCATAAGAACTTATTAATCTTGAGTGAACTCTATCATAAACAACGCCGACACATAAGAAGAGTGCTGCTGAAATAAGGCCATGACTTAGCATTTGAAAAATACTTCCTTCAATTCCTTGTTTTGTAAAAGTAAAAATACCAAGTGTTACAAATCCCATATGTGCAACAGAAGAATATGCAATGAGTTTTTTCATATCCTCTTGCATTAAAGCTACTAGTGATGTGTAAATAATTGCAATAATACTTAAAGTATAAATTAAAGGTACAAAATATTCTGATGCAACAGGAAACATCCCAATAGAAAATCTTAAAAAACCATAACCAGCCATTTTAAGCAAAATAGCAGCAAGAATAACGGATCCTGCTGTAGGCGCTTCAACATGAGCGTCTGGTAGCCAGGTATGAACAGGCCACATTGGCATTTTTACTGCAAAAGAACTAAAAAAAGCTAACCAAAGAACATATTGAAATTCTGAAGGAATTTTAATGAGATAAATCTCAGTTACATCGGTAGTACCAGTAATCCAATAAATTGAAATAATAGCAACTAACATAAGAACAGAACCTAAGAGTGTAAACAAAAAGAATTTAAATGCGGCATAAACTCTCTTTGGACCACCCCATATTCCAATAATTAGAAACATTGGTATTAAACCAGCTTCAAAAAATAAATAAAAAATAACTAAATCCAAAGAGCAAAAAACACCAATCATAAATGATTCTAAAATGAGAATGGCAATTAGAAACTCTTTGAGTCTGTTCTTTACACTATTGATACAAGAAATTATACAAATTGGAGTAATAAAAGCAGTAAGAACTATAAATAAAATAGATAGGCCGTCAATTCCAAATTTAAACTTTATGATTCCACTTATCCAATTTTTTTCTTCAATGAACTGAAACTCGGATGAGCTTTTATCAAAAACGTACCATAAAAAAAAAGATAAGAACAAGGTTACTACGCTTGTAAATAAAGAAACATAAATTACATTTTTATTTTCATTAGTTTTATTATTAAATATAAAAATAAAAATAGCTCCTAGAATAGGTAGCAAAGTAATAGATGACAGTATTGGAAAATTCATTTTTAATTAATTATTAAATAAGTCAATAATAAAGATAAGCCTAAAAGCATTATAAATGCATAATCATAAATAAAACCACTTTGAAATTTTACTGCTTTATTAGAAAAAAATTTAATAGCTTTTGAAAAACCATCTGGACCGTAACGATCAATAGTATTTTGATCACCTTTTTTCCATAAAATAGAACCTATTAATTTAATAGGTTTAACTAACAAAAATTCATATAACTCATCAAAATACCATTTGTTTAATAAAAAATTATGTAAAGGTTCGTTCATTTTCTTTACACCACTTAAAATTGAAATATTTTTTATGTATAAATAATAAGTAATAGGGATAGCGAAAACTACTAAAATTGGTGTTATTAGTAAAAGCCAAAGAGGTAAATACAAGTGATCAATTTCTTTTATGAAAAATATTGAATTTTTCCAAAAATCTAAATATTGATCCCCAATTAACATTTCTTTAAATAAAAATCCCGCAAACACAGCACCTAAAGCGAGTAATATTAAAGGTATGAGCATTATCAATGGTGACTCATGTGTCTCCTCTATTGAAATTTCTTTATTATTATAATTTCCATGAAAAGTTATAAAAAATAATCTCCAGGAATAAATAGCTGTTAAAAAAGCAGTAAAGATACCAATTGTCATGGCGTAGTAACCAACTGGAGTGCCTTTAAAAAAAGCAAATTCAATAATAGCGTCTTTAGAATAAAACCCAGAAAGGAAAGGGAAGCCTGTTAAAGCTAATGTACCGATAAGCATTAGAGTCCATGTATATGGAAGCTTTTTCCACACGCCTCCCATTAGTCTTATATCTTGCTCATCTTTGAAAGCATGTATGACTGATCCTGAACCAAGAAATAACAGAGCTTTAAAAAAAGCGTGTGTAAACAAATGAAAAATTGCAACATGGTAAGCGCCTACACCTGCGGCAAAAAACATATAACCCAACTGACTGCATGTTGAATAAGCAATAATTTTCTTAATATCGTTTTGAACTAAAGCCACAGAAGCTGCAAATACAGCTGTTACCATACCTATTATAGCAACAAAGTTTAAAGCCACTTGTGAGTAATCAAATAATGGAGAACATCTAACAACTAAAAATACTCCAGCTGTAACCATTGTTGCGGCATGGATTAAAGCTGAAACCGGTGTTGGTCCTTCCATAGCATCTGGCAACCAAGTGTGAAATAAAAATTGTGCTGATTTACCCATCGCACCAATAAAAAGTGTTAGGCATATTATGGTTATTAAATTTATATTAAAACCAAGAAAATTTATTTCTTTGTCAACTGAACCTGCGGCTTTAATAAATACTTCGTCATAATTCACTGTGCCAAAATAGTAAAAAATTAAAAAAATACCAATTGCTAAACCAAAATCACCTACTCTATTAACTAAAAAAGCTTTTATAGCTGCGTTGTTAGCAGACTCTTTTTTGTACCAGAAACCAATTAATAAGTATGAACACAAACCAACTCCTTCCCAACCAAAAAATAATTGGAGAAAATTATCTGAAACAACGAGCATTAACATTGAGAAAGTAAATAAAGATAGGTAAGACATGAACCTTGGTTTGTTTGGGTCGTGACTCATATAGCCAATTGAATAAATATGAACTAATGAAGATACAGAAGTAACCACAACTAACATTATCGAACTTAGTGGGTCGATGTTAATAGACCAATTTACTTTAAAACTTCCAGAGCTAATCCAGTCTAAAACTTTATAATTCCCATACACATCATGAACAACGCCATTATAAAAGACTAAACCAGAAATTATTGCTGAAATTAAAACTAAAGTGGTTGTAATTACTTCCGAATATCTATCTCCTAATGATTTGACGGAATAACCTAATATTGAACCAAGTAATGGAAAAAAGATTAATACGTAGGGCATTTAACCTTTCATCTCATTAATTTCTTGAACTCGAATTGAACCTTTGTTTCTGTAGTAAGAAACTATTATTGCTAAACCTATTGCAGCTTCTGCTGCAGCAACAGTCAATATGAAAAAAGTAAATATTTGTCCTGTTATATCATTTGAATAAATGGAGAAAGCTACTAAATTTATATTTACCGAAAGCAGAATAAGTTCTACTGACATTAATATTACTATTACATTTTTTCTGTTTAAAAAGATTCCTATAACACCTAGTAAAAATATTACACCACCTAACGCAAGGTAATGACCTAATTCGATACTAATCATCTATCTTTACTCCCTTGTTAAAATCTGCCTCTGCTAATTTTATCGAAGTTTTTCTTTCTCTAGATATCTGGGTAAAATAACTCTGCGTTTTTACACCTTCTCTTCTTGTGTAAGTTAAGACAATTGCACCTATCATTGCTAAAAGTAAAATAACTCCAGCAACCTGAAATAAATGAATATATTGAGTATAAAGTACATTTCCAAGCATATGTGTGTTAGTGAGGTTTCCGTCTATTATCAAAGCATCAGTTTTTATAAAGTTTGGTTTATATTTCCAACCCCCGACAACGACTAGAACTTCGGCTAAAATGATTATACTTACAATCAATCCAACAGGAATATGTGCTGATTTTTCTCTGTCTCTGAACCACGATTGTTTTTGTTCTGCAACATTTAACATCATAACAACAAATAAAAATAGTACTGCTACAGCACCTACATAAACGATAAGCATAATCATGCCTAAAAATTCGGCCCCTATCATAATAAAAAGACAACCAACTGATATAAAATCTAAAATAAGGAAAAATACTGCATGCACAGTATTTCTACTCGCAATAACCATTAATGCAGAACCAACTGATATAATTGAGAAAAAGTAGAAAAAAAAAGTATGTGCTAACATTTTATCTGTAAGGTTTATCTAGTCTAATATTTTTAGCCAAAACTTCTTCCCATCTATCTCCATTATCTAATAATTTTTCTTTGTTATAATAAAGTTCTTCTCTAGTCTCTGTTGCAAATTCAAAATTTGGTCCTTGTACGATTGCATCTACAGGGCAAGACTCCTGGCATAAACCGCAGTAAATACACTTAAGCATATCTATGTCATATCTGGTAGTTTTTCTGCTTCCATCATCTCTCTCTGTAGACTCAATAGTTATTGCTTGAGCAGGACAAACTGCTTCACAAAGCTTACAAGCAATACAGCGTTCCTCTCCACTTGGATATCTTCTTAGAGCATGTTCTCCTCTATACCTTGGACTTAAAGTGCCTTTTTCATAAGGGTAATTAATTGTTTTTTTTGTTTTAAAAGTTTCTTTTATACCCATCCAAGAAGCTACGATAAACTCAAATAAAAAAATTGTTTTTAATATTCTAATAATTGTCATTTAAAATAACCTTGTTGGTAATTTATCGAAATAAAATAGAAAACTAGCTGTCAGCACAACATATAATAGAGAAAAAGGTAAAAATATTTTCCATCCTAATCTCATTAATTGATCATACCTATATCTTGGTACAATAGCTTTGACTAAGGCAAATAGAAAAAATAAAAATAATATCTTTAAAATCATCCAGATTGGGGCTGGAACAATGTTAATTGGGTAAATATCTATTGGCGGCAACCAACCACCTAAAAATAAAACAGATCCTAAGGCACACATAAGCAGAATATTTGCATATTCACCTAACCAAAACATTGCATACATCATTCCTGAATATTCAGTTTGGTAACCTGCAACTAATTCAGCTTCTGCTTCAGGTAAATCAAATGGTGGTCTATTTGTTTCTGCTAATGCAGAAATGAAAAACACAACAAACATTGGGAACAAAGGTATTACATACCATAAGTCTTGTTGGGCATTGACGATATCGTTTAGATTTAATGATCCTACACACAAAAGAACATTGATAATTATTATGCCAATTGAAACTTCGTAAGAAACCATTTGGGCTGCCGATCTTATAGCCCCAAGGAACGGGTATTTAGAATTTGATGCCCATCCACCCATGATAATTCCATAAACTCCTAAAGAAGAGATAGCGAATATATAGAGTATACCTACGTTAATATCTGCTAAAACAAATTCATCACTAAAAGGAATAACGGCCCAAGCTACTAAAGCTAAAGTCATTGTTATAATTGGTGCTAATATAAATATAATCTTATTAGAACTTGCTGGAATTATTATTTCTTTAAAAATATATTTTAATGCGTCTGCTAAAGTCTGTAATAGACCAAAAGGGCCAACTACATTTGGCCCTCTTCTTTTTTGAACAGCCGCCCAAATTCTTCTATCTAACCAGACAAATAAAGCTACTGAAACAAGCACAGGAACTAAAATAAATGCAATCTTATAAATTTCACTTGATATAATATTTAAATATTCCATTTTAGCTGTTTGTTCCATTTTTCTTGTTATTAATATTTATATTTCTACAATCACTCATAGTTTTTGATGCTCTCGCAATGGCATTACTATAGTAATAATCTATAGGTTTAATCTGTACTTTTTCATTTGTAACTAAAGATGATGTTTGGCTGTCAATATTTTTATTCTTTAGTGGTAATAAATCTATGTCAGAAAACATTGGTATATTTTTAATAGCAAGTTTTCTAATAGATAAAAAATTATCAAATAAATCTAATTTATTTAAACTTTTATTTATTAGATTAAAAATTTTCCAATCCTCCATAGCTTCATTAGTTGGATAAGAAGCTTTTCTACATTCTTGAATCCTGCCTTCAAGATTTATAAAAAGGCCATTTTGTTCTGTATAAGTTGGGCTGGGTAATATTACGTCAGCTATTTCAGCGTTCCGATCTCCGTGAGATCCCTGATAAATAATAAATTCATTATTTTTTTTAATTTCAAGATTATCTGAACCAACTAGATATAATAATTTAAAATCTTGATTTTTTAATTTATCAAAAAATACAAAATTATTTTTTTCTTCAATATTATAGAATTTAAGATCTATCGCTCCTACAGTTGAGGCGTTTTGAATTAAAATATTTAATGCATTCCAAGTGTCGTTTATAAAATTATTCTTAACTAAAAAATTTTTTGTTTCATTTAAAATATATTCTGCATTTTTAAGCTCTAATGCAGACTCACCAATAATAAATAAAGGTCTTTTGGCATTATTTAGTTTTTTACTAATATCGCTTTTACCTTCAAAAATATTTTTAAGTTCGTCAATGTCTTCACCTAACAAGGTGTAATCATAAGTTAAATCTCCAGGATTTCCAATAGAAAAAATAGAAGTTTTATTTTTTATAGTCGACTTTCTTAATCTTGCATTTACCATCGTAGCTTCATGTCTTGGATTACAACCAATTAATAAAACTAAATCACTTTCTTCAATTGCTTGTATAGAACTATTAAATAAATAGTTTATTTTTTCTATTGGATTTATATAAAAATTTTTCTCTCTAAAATCATGATTGGTACAATTTATTTTTTCTAATAAATTTTTGAATGAAAAGATTGTTTCAATTGAAGCCATATCACCAATATGAGCTCCTATGTGACTTGGGTCTATAGATTTTATTTTGTTTGTAATGAGATCTATTGCTTCGTCCCAACTTGCTTTAACTAATTTACCATTTTTTTTAATATATGGTTGATCTAATCTTTGTTTTAATAAACCATCACATGCATATCTGGTTTTATCTGATATCCATTCTTCATTAATTTCATTGTTTAGTCTTGGTAAAACTCTTTTTACCTCCCATCCATAAGTATCAACTCTTATATTTGAACCAACAGCATCCATGACATCTATACTTTCTGTTTTTTTTAACTCCCAGGGTCTTGCTTCAAAAGCATATGGTTTTGATGTAAGTGCGCCTACTGGACATAAATCGATTACATTTGCTGATAATTCCGAAGTCATTGATTGCTCCAAATAAGTAGTTATTTCCATGTTTTCGCCTCTTCCGGTTGTTCCTATTTCAGGAACTCCGGCGACTTCTTCTGCAAATCGAACACATCTTGTACAATGTATACATCTAGTCATTTGTGTTTTAATTAATGGACCCATGTATTTGTCTTTTACATTTCTTTTGTTTTCAGAGAATCTTGATTTATCAAAACCGTAGAACAATGACTGATCTTGTAAATCGCACTCACCTCCTTGATCACAGACTGGGCAATCTAGTGGATGATTGGCTAATAAAAATTCCATTATTCCTTTTCGAGCTTTTTTTACAAATTCTGTATTAGTTTTAATATTCATTCCTTCTGCAGCTGGCATTGCACAAGAGGCGATTGGTTTTGCAGATTTTTCCATTTCAACTAGACACATTCTACAGTTGCCAGCTATAGACAATTTTTCATGATAACAAAATCTAGGTATCTCTACTTCAGCAAGTTCACAAGCTTGCAAAACAGTCATTCCTTTTTCAAATTCAATTTCTTTTCCATTTATTAATATTTTAGGCATTTTCATTCTCCAGAAGGTGTTGGTCTACCAAATAAGGAATGTCTCTCTTTTTTCCAAAAGTCGGCTCACCAATACATCTTTTCTCTATTTCTTTTCTAAAATGTCTCAATAATCCTTGTACAGGCCAAGCAGAACCTTCTCCAAATGCACAAATAGTATGACCTTCTATTTGTTTTGTAACGTCTTCTAATAAATTTATATCATTATAAGTTGCTTCTCCTTTTCCGGCTCTTTCTAGAATTCTCCACATCCAGCCAGAACCTTCTCTGCATGGTGTACATTGACCACAACTTTCATGTTTATAAAACCTAGCTATACGCGCCATACATTTTACAATGTCTTGATCTTTGTTTATTACAACGATACCTGCAGTACCTAATCCACTTTTATTTGCTATTAAAGAGTCAAAGTCCATTGTTATGGTGTCACAAATATTTTTTGGTAATAGCGGCATTGAAGATCCACCAGGAATGACGGCTTGCAGATTATCCCATCCGCCAATAACACCGCCTGCATGTTTTTCTATTAACTCTTTTAAAGGAATGCCCATTTCTTCCTCGACATTGCAAGGATGATTTACGTTTCCGGAAATACAAAAAATTTTAGTACCAGTATTTTTTGGTTTACCTAAAGATGCAAACCATTTCCCTCCTTTTCTTAGAATAGTCGGTACAACAGCTATTGTTTCAACGTTATTTACTATAGTGGGACATCCGTACAAACCTACAAGTGCTGGAAACGGAGGTTTAAGTCTTGGTTGACCTTTATTCCCTTCAATACTTTCTAATAAAGCAGTTTCTTCACCACAAATATAAGCTCCTGCCCCAAAATGAATATGAATATCAAAGTCCCAACCTGACCCACACGCATTCTTTCCTAAAAAGTTTTTTTTATATGCTTGATCAATTGCTTCTTGTAATTTATTTCCCTCATTAAAATATTCGCCTCTAATATAAATATAACAAACATGAGCGTTAACCGCGTAGCCAGCAATTAGACAACCTTCAATTAATTTTTGAGGTTCGAATCTAATTATATCTCTGTCTTTACATGTTCCTGGCTCTGACTCATCAGCATTTATAACTAAATAGTGGGGTCTAGAACCAACTTCCTTAGGAGCAAAAGACCACTTGAGACCAGTAGAAAAACCAGCACCACCTCTACCTCTTAACTCTGAAGTTTTAATTTCACTTATAATCCAGTCTCTGCCTTTAGATATTATTTCTTTTGTATTACTCCAATCCTCTCTTAAGATAGCTTTATCTACTTCCCAACCCAGATCATTATATAAATTTTTAAATATTTTGTTTTCTTCTTTAAGCATTTTTTTCTCCATTGATAATTGTTTTATTTTTTTCAGGCGCCGTATTTGTCCTGTTTCTAAACGATCCAGGCTTGACCGGTTTGTCTTCTAGTAAAGAATTTATAATTTCAATAGTATTTTTTTCATCAAGATCTTCGTAGTAATCATTGTTAATCTGCATCATTGGGGCATTGACGCATGCTCCCAAACATTCTACTTCTGTCCAAGAACATAATTTATTTCCTGAAAGTTCACTCTCATCTTTAGAAATCTTTTCTTTACAAATTTTGACAATTTTATCAGCACCTCTGATAAGACATGGACTAGTAGTACAAACCTGCACAAAATATTTTCCAACAGGTGCCAAATTATACATTGAGTAAAATGTTGCAACTTCATAAACTTTTATGTAAGCCATCTCTAAATACTTGGCTATATATTTCATTGCAGACAAAGGAATCCAATTTTCATTCTGTCTTTGTGCTAAATATAATAAGGGCATTACTGCACTTTTTTTTCTATTGTTTGGGTATTTTTTCATTATGCCTTTGGCGATTTCTAAATTAGCATTTGTAAATTCAAAAGAGTCAGGTTGATTTTCATGAATTTTTTTTAAACTCATCTGTCTACCTCTCCAAAAACTATATCTAAAGAACCAAGCACCGCAGGCACATCTGCTAACATATGTCCTCGAATTAAATAATCCATTGCTTGAAGATGAGAAAATCCTGGTGCTCTTATCTTACAACGATATGGCTTATTACTGCCGTCTGATATTAAATATACTCCAAATTCTCCTTTTGGTGCTTCTACCGCAGTATAAACATCTCCTGCCGGGACTCTAAAACCTTCAGTGAAGAGCTTAAAATGATGTATTAAAGCTTCCATTGAATTTTTTAAGTCTTTTCTCTTAGGTGGAGAAATTTTTCCGTCAAGAGATTTAATTGCCCCCTTGGGCATTTGATCAATACATTGAGATATAATTTTTACACTTTCTCTCATCTCTTCAATTCTACATAAGTATCTATCAAAGCAATCTCCATTTTTTCCAACAGGTACTTTAAAATTTAATTTTTCATAGCATTCGTAAGGTTGGGACTTTCTTAGATCCCAAGCAACACCTGAACCTCTTATCATAACTCCTGAAAAACTATGATCTAGAGCTTCTTGTTTGCTCACAATTCCAATTTCAACGTTTCTTTGTTTAAAAATTCTATTGTCAGTAAGTAGACCTTCTAAGTCATCTATTGTTTTAGGAAAAGTTTTACAAAATTTTCCAATATCATCAATTAATTTTTGTGGAAGATCTTGATGAACACCCCCTGTTCTAAAATAATTTGCATGTAATCTAGATCCAGAAGCTCTTTCATAAAATGTCATCAACGTTTCTCTTTCTTCAAAACCCCAAAGAGATGGCGTTAAAGCACCGACGTCAAGCGCTTGGGTGGTTATATTTAATATATGACTTAAAATTCTTCCAATTTCACAAAAAATTACTCTTATGTATTGAGCCCTTTCTGGAACAGAAATATTCAAAAGCTTTTCGGTTGCTAAAGTAAAAGCATGCTCTTGGTTCATAGGCGCCACATAATCCAGTCGGTCAAAATATGGCAATGCTTGCATATATGTCTTATGCTCGATTAATTTCTCTGTACCTCTATGAAGGAGACCTATATGTGGATCTGCTTTTTCAACTACTTCTCCATCTAGCTCCAAAATAAGCCTAAGCACACCGTGTGCAGCGGGGTGTTGTGGACCAAAATTTAGAGTTAAAGACTTATTTTTTTTTGTCATCAGTTTTTTTCTTGTTAAGTTCTTTAATGTACTGGGTTCCTTCCCAAGGACTTTCAAAATCAAAATCTCTATAATTTTGTTCAAGTTTTACAGGTTCATAAATAACTTTTTTATCTTTTTCGCTATATCTGACTTCGTTGAAACCTGTCAGTGGAAAATCTTTTCTTAGCGGATGTCCTTCAAAGTTATAGTCTGTTAAAATTCTTCTTAGGTCAGGATGATCAATAAATTCAATTCCGTACATATCAAACACCTCTCTTTCCATCCAATTTGAGGATGGGAAAACTTTAGTTATTGTAGGTATTTTTTTTCCTATTTCAAAATTGATCGATATTTTTATTCTTTTATTCATCTCATGTGAAAGTAAAAGATAAATTAATCTAAATCTTCTTTCTTCTTCAGGGTAATCTACTGCTGCGATATCTATTAATTGTCTAAACTTAAATTTATCATTTGATTTTAAAAAAAGTATCACTTGAATCAAGTCGTCGCTTGTGGTCTCAACTAAAAGTTCATCAAAATTAATTGCTGTCTTTTTTATTCTGCTAGTTAATTCAGAATTAATTACTTGTTCAGCTTCTTTTAATTTTAGATCCATGGAATTTTATCTATTTACAGAACCTTCTCTTCTTATTTTCTTTTGTAATTGTAAAATTCCATACAAAAGTGCTTCAGCCGAAGGAGGACACCCAGGAACATAAATATCTACTGGCACAATTTTATCACATCCTCTTACGACAGAATAAGAATAGTGATAATAACCTCCGCCATTAGCACAGCTGCCCATAGAAATTACATACCTTGGTTCAGGCATTTGGTCGTAAACTTTTCGAAGTGCCGGCGCCATTTTATTTGTTAATGTTCCAGCAACTATCATTACGTCTGATTGTCTAGGTGAAGCTCTTGGTGCAGCACCAAATCTTTCAAGATCATACCTTGGCATCGATGTTTGCATCATTTCAACAGCACAACACGCTAATCCAAAAGTCATCCAATGAAGTGATCCTGTTCTTGCCCAATTAATTAAATTATCAGTCGAGGTTGTTATAAAACCTTTCTCGCTAAACTCTTTTGCTAGTTGTTTAAACTCAGTAGGAATTTTTTTTTCTTTTTGAGAAAATGAATCTAATTTCATTCCCATTCTAATGCTCCTTTTTTCCATTCATAAATAAAACCAATTGTTAAAACAGATAAAAAAATCATCATAGACCAGAAACCAAGTGCTCCTATATTTCCAAGTGAAATTGCCCAAGGAAATAAAAAAGCAATTTCTAGATCAAAAATAATAAATAAAATTGCAACCAAATAAAAACGAACGTCAAATTCCATTCTAGAGTCGTCAAAAGCTTCAAATCCACATTCGTAAGCTGAAAGTTTCTCTGGGTCAGGATTGCTAGGAGCTGCTAAAAAATTTAATAAAATAAAACCAATACTTAAAGCCAAAGCAATAAATAAAAATAGAATTATTGAAAAGTAGCTTGATAGAAAATTGTAAATCATAATTACCCGTTATTAGTTATTTGTTTATCTTATATTAAATTTTACCTAGTTTAACATCGGTTAACTTAGCCACATTGTGTTTAAAACTAGTAAAGATTCAAAGAAAAATGGCGGGAGTGACCGGGCTCGAACCGGCGACCTCCTGCGTGACAGGCAGGCGCTCTAACCAACTGAGCTACACCCCCATTTTTATTTGGTGGGCGGTAAAGGACTCGAACCTATGACCCTCT